>JAGRKR010000635.1:0-4814 GCA_020442225.1 Hyphomicrobiaceae bacterium
GTCATCAACGAGCTTTTCGGCCGGCTCAACAAGGAAGGCCTAGAGATCGGCGCCTCGCCCGTCTCCGCCGGCCAGCTCGGCTCCATCGTCGATCTCATCGCTTCGGACACGATCTCCGGCAAGATCGCCAAGGAGCTCTTCGAGATCGTCTGGAGCGAGCCCGGCGCCGATCCCGCCGCGGTCGTCGAGGCGCGCGGCATGCGCCAGGTCACCGATACCGGCGCCATCGAGGCCGCGATCGATCAGGTGATCGCCGCCAATCCCGACAAGGTCGAGCAGGTCAAGGCCAAGCCCACCATGCTCGGCTGGTTCGTCGGGCAGGTGATGAAGACGACCGGCGGCAAGGCCAATCCGCAGGCGGTGAACGCGCTGCTCAAGGCCAAGCTCGGCATCTGAGCCCCCGCAGGGGCGGTACAGCGCCACTTCAAGATCGCGTGATCGGGGGGCGGACGGTGCGGGTTGCCCGTTCCCCGCCGCTGCACGCGCAATTAGGGTGACAGGGATCGGGAGGGCGGCGCCTTGCGCGTCCGGCGCGACCGATCAGACTCTGGTATGCACGCGCGGGCCGGTGCCCGCCGCAGTTCTTCTTGCAGTCAACCTGTGGAGCCTCGTCATGGTCCTTCAAACGCGTCGCAGTTTCGTCCTGTCGGCAGCGGCCGCCGGAGCCACTTTGGGCCTTGCCGGGCCGGTTGAGTTTTTCCCGTCCGCCGCCGCAGCAGCGGGCGATGCGCATCCCCTCAATCCCAAGGCGCTCAAGTTTCACAAGTTCAAGGTAGGCGACATCGAGGTGACGACGGTCCTCGATGGCGCGATCTTCCGCGACCACAATCCGGGCTTCGTCAAGAACGCCAGCGTCGATCAGGTGAAGGCATCGCTCAAGGCGGCCGGATTGGCGGACGACAGGGTGCCGAACAGCTACACGGTGACGTTCGTCAGGATCGGCGGGCGCACCATCATGTTCGATTCCGGCAACGGCGCCGGGCGCAACCCGCTGGTCGGGCATCTCGCCGCCAACGCCAAGGCGGCCGGCATCGACGTGAGCAAGCTCAGCGCCATCGTCGTCACGCACTTCCATCCCGACCACATCTTCGGGCTGCTGACCAAGGAGAACGGGCAGGTCTACGCCAATACCGAGATCGTCGTGCCCGACAGCGAGTATGCCTTCTGGTCCGACCCGGGCGTCGTGGCCAAGCTACCGAAGGCGCGCCAGGGCATCGCCAAGCGCGTGCAGGCCTCCATGCCCAAGTGGAAGAACCTGAAGCGCGTTGCGGTTGGCAAGGAGGCGGTGGCGGGCGTGCGAGCTGTCGCCACCAACGGCCACACACCCGGCCACACCAGCTATATGCTCGGCTCGGGCAGCGGCCAGTTCATGGTGCTGGGCGATGTCACCAGCATTCCCGCCGTCAACATGCGCAATCCCGGCTGGCACGTCATGTTCGACCAGGATGCCAAGATGGCCGAGGCGACGCGGCGACGCACATTCGACAAGGCCGTCGCCGACAAGATCATCTGCAGCGGCTACCACTGGGGCATGCCCGGCGCCGGCAGCGTCGTGAAGGATGGCAACGGCTACGCGTTCGTACCTGTCGGCTGACCGCGGATGAGCGACGGCTCATGGCTGGACCGTCTCGGGGGCGGGCGCGTCGGGATCAGAGTCCGGCGCGCACGAGCCTGAGACGGCAGGTTGGGTTGAGCTTGCGGAAGTTGCGTCTGACGCACGCCTTGACCGTTTCAATGGTGGCGCCCGGCTGGATGCACAAACGCCGGACATCGGTTTCGCACGCTGCGCGGATCGCGGGGGTCACCTCTCTCGGCAACTCCATCGCCCCAATGGGGGCGCCGAACGCCACGAGTGCTGCGGTCGCCACGAAGGCTCTTGCTGTAATCTTCACTATTCTGGTCCGATCGACTGACTGAAGACCCAGGTCGTGCCCGGGCGGGCCCTTTCTTGCGTCGAGTATGGCAGAAGTGCGACGGCGGGCGGCGCGTCAAGCGCACTCAGCCTTAACCAAGGGCGGGGGCGCGGCGGGCCGCGACAGAAGGTGGGGGGCAGGCATGTCCGACGCGCCAGAGATCGGATGTTCGGGCTGAGGGATGTCCGGGAGCTGCTGCTGAACGCCGGACACGCCCGGCTCGGGTGTTCCGTCGCCCGCCAGGCCCGCCTCGGAGCCGTTGAAACCTCACGGAAATTGTCATGGTCGACCGGTCAGCCTCAGTTTGGCGCGCGCGGCGGCTGACGACGGGGTCTGGCGCGTCGATCCCGCCTGCGGAAGGCTGAGCGTCCGTATACGGTGCAGCGCCTTTTGCAAGGTCGCCCGGGCTGTGGCCCGGCAAGGCCTGCCGCAACGTCGCGGGCGATCGGTCGCAGGGGCGGGAGAGCGACCAGGCCGCCCCGCGGCGCCCCCGCGGGAGGATCTGCGCGGTTCCCCAGGCCGGTGTCGGGCTCTTGTCGGGTCATCGGCTTCAGGGCACAGTGCGCGCCGCAATTCCCTCATGATCAGTGGTACGGAGATCCGGCTCGCCATGACTGATACCGCACGCCCCACCGCGGGCGCCAAGACGGACGCGCTCAAACTTCGCTACGGCCCGTCGGCCATGCCCGCAGCCGGCCCGTGGAACGCGACGCTGGACGTGCTTCTCGGCCATCGCTCGGTGCGTGGCTACACCAGCGAGCCCGTGCCGGCAGGCACGCTCGAGACGCTGATCGCGGCGGCGCAGTCGGCTGCGACGAGCTCCAACCTGCAAACCTGGTCGGTGCTGTCGGTCAACGATGCGGCCAAGCGCAAGGTGCTCATGGAGGTCGCCAACAACCAGAAGCACATCACGGAGTCGCCGATCTTCCTGTGCTGGCTCGCCGATCTCTCCCGCAATGGTCGCATGGCCGAGCAGGAAGGCTTCACGCTGGAGGGGCTGCCCTACATCGAGACGTTCCTCGTTGCGGCCATCGATGCCGCCCTGGCGGCGCAGAACGCGGTCGTGGCGGCCGAGTCGCTCGGGCTCCACACCGTCTATATCGGCGCGCTCCGCAACGATCCCGAGCGCGTGGCGAAGCTGCTGGAGCTGCCGCCCGGCGTGGTCTGCGTGTTCGGCCTGTGCGTCGGGCACGCCAGGGCCGAGACCAAGAGCGAGGTCAAGCCGCGCCTGCCGCAATCGGCCATCCTCTTCCACGAGCGCTACGACACGAGCGGCGAGGCGGAAAAGCGTCGCGCCTACGACGCCGAGATGACCGCCTTCTCCAAGCGCCATGAAATGTCCCAGTACACCTGGACGGAGCGGGTCAAGTCGCGGCTCGGTCCACTCAAGGGCATGAGCGGTCGCCACAAGCTGAAGGCCGCCTTGCGCAGTCTCGGCTTCCCGCTGTCCTGATGACGCCTTGCGCAGGCACCGGCGGTCGCGCTTGCCTGCGGGCCTGCGATCGCCGATGCTCGGTCATCCCACGTCGCCACGAGGTCCCACCATGTTGAAGCTGTACTTCTCGCCTTTCACCAGCTCGCTGGCCACCCACATCGCCCTCATCGAGGCCGGCGCCGCGTTCGAGCTGGTGCCGCGGCTGATGTCGAAACAGGAGACACGCTCTCCCGAGTATCTGGCCATCAACCCCGAAGGCAAGGTGCCGGCGCTCGTCACGCAGGGCGGACGCGTGCTCACGGAGGTGGCGGCGACGCTCTATTACATCGCCCGCACCCATCCGGCCGCCAAGCTCTGGCCGGAAGGCGATCTCGAGGCCGAGGCGCAGGCGATCTCGTGGATGTCGTTCGTCGCCTCGACGATGCATGGCTCGCGCTCGAAGGGTCCCGAGCATGTCGTCTCGGCCTTCACGGTGGCCAACACGCGGCTCGGCGACCGGCCCTGGGCGATCGGCAACTATTCGGTCGCCGATATCCATCTCTTCCGCGTTTTCTGGCGCTTCAGCACGACCGTCGAGGGGCTGGCGGGCAAGTTCCCGGCTCTCGAGGCGCATGCCGAGCGCATGATGGCGCGCCCTGCCGTGCAGAAGGCGATGGCGGTCGAGAAGACCTACGGCTGAGCTTGCGCCGGACGCTGCTGCGATCGGCGCCTCGCCGCCCGCACCATCAGGCGACGCCGGCCGCGGTGCGTCGCAAGACGCGCCCGGCCAGCGCGCCCGTGTGCACGCCGCCGTCGATGACCGGCACGCCATTGACGATCACATAGGGAATGCCGCGGGGGTAGTGCCGCGGCTCGGCAAATGTCCCACGGTCCGCGACGGTGGCTGGATCGAGAACGGTGATGTCGGCCATGGCGCCCGTGCGAAGGGTGCCGCGGTCTGTGAGGCCGATGGCGGCGGCCGTCGCACCGGTCATCTTGTGCACGGCCGCGGGCAAATCGAGGAGGCCGAGGTCGCGGGCGTAATGGCCGAGGATGCGCGGGAAGGTGCCGAACAGGCGGGGGTGCGGCAAGTCTGCGGCGAGCGGGCCGCCGGGCCCGAGGGCGCGGCCGTCGGAGCCGACCAGCACCCAGGGGCATGCCACGAAGGTCTCGATATCGGCTTCGGCGATGGCGGTGATCAGGCCCCGCGTCGCGCCCCGGTCGGCGAGCAGGAGCGCACAGAGCGCGTCGACGCCGTCGCAGCCGTGTCTCTCAGCGAGCTCTGCGATGGTCGCGCCGACGGCATCCGCACTGCCGGGCGAGGTGGAAACCCGCACCGCATCCCACGAGGGGATGCGGCCGAAGGCATTGAGGCCGCGCGCGGCGATGTCCGCGCGCACGCGCTCGCGGGCATCGGCATCGGCGAGCCTCTCCAGCAGTCGCGCCACGCCGCCCTCGAGCATCCAGGACGGCAGCAGGTTGCGCAG
>JAGRKR010000635.1:5053-5627 GCA_020442225.1 Hyphomicrobiaceae bacterium
CTCGAGCTCGGCGGATGAGGCGAACGCACCGGGCGCGGTAAATGGGCCGGAGGAAACACCGGCCGCGCCGGCGTCCAGAGCCTCCTCGACCAGTCGCTCCATGGCGGCCTGCTCGTGGTACGTGGGTGCGCGGTTCTCCAGCCCCATCACCGCGACGCGCACCGTGTTGTGCCCGACTTGCATCGCGACGTTGACCGAGGTCGGCGGGAACGACGCCATGTAGCCCGCGAAGTCGGTCTCGCGAAGCGACAGCGCTGGCGCCATGGCAGAGAGGTAGTCGGCGAGGACCGGCAGACGGCCTGGTGGAATTGGCGCCGCCGTGAAGCCGCAACTGCCGATCAACTCGGTCGTGATGCCCTGGTGCACGCGGCTCTCCGCCCGCGGGTAGAGCGGCAGGCTGAGGTCCGAATGGGTCTTCACGTCGATGAAGCCCGGCGCCACCACCAGGCCCTTCGCGTCGATGGTACGCCGGGCCGTACGTGCGCAGTCGGACCGGATCTCCACGATGCGATCCCCGCGAACGGCGACATCGGCCGTGCGGGGCGGCGCGCCTGTGCCGTCGACGACCGCACCG
>JAGRKR010000636.1 GCA_020442225.1 Hyphomicrobiaceae bacterium
CTGGTGCCGGGCTACGAGGCGCCCGTGCTGCTCGCCTACTCCGCGCGCAACCGCTCGGCCTCCTGCCGCATCCCGCACGTGACGAGCCCGAAGGCCAAGCGCGTCGAGGTTCGCTTCCCCGATCCTGCCGCCAATCCCTACCTCGGTTTCGCGGCGATGCTCATGGCCGGCCTCGACGGCATCCAGAGCAAGATGGACCCCGGCCCGGCCATGGACAAGAACCTCTATGACCTGCCGCCGGCCGAACTCGCGGAGATCCCGACGGTGTCGGCGTCTCTGCGCGAGGCCCTCGAGCACCTCGACAAGGACCGCGACTTCCTCAAGAAGGGCGGCGTGTTCTCCGACGACACGATCGACGCCTACATCGAGCTCAAGATGGCCGAGGTCGAGCGCTTCGAGATGACGCCGCACCCGGTCGAGTTCGACATGTACTACTCGGTCTGATCGCGTCAGACGATCGAGACGGCATAAAGACGGGCGGCCCGGCGACGGGGCGCCCGTCTGATGTTTCAGGGGTCAGATGCGCTGGCGACGGCACCCGCTCACGCCGCTCCGCCGCACGTCCGCGCCGGCAGTCCGGATCCACCTGTGCGCGCGCTCCGCCGCTCGAGCAGCACCACGTCGTGCCAGACACCGCCGATTTCTCCGAGCCGCTCGCGGACCCCGACCTGTCGAAACCCGCAGCGGACGAGGAGCGCGCGGCTGGCCCGGTTCGCGGCAAACACCTGCGCCTGCAAGGTCCAGAAGCCCTCGGCCTCCGAGGACGCGACGAGCTCCTCGAGCAGGGCCGCACCGACCCCTCGCCCCCTCGCAGCAGCAGTGACGTAGACGCTGACCTCAGCGACCCCGGCCGCCCCTCACGTATCGGCCGCCAGTGTCAAGGCGGCCCAACCAATCACCGCGCGCGCGTCGCGCGCCACGAAGCGCGCATTGGCAAGGTATTTGCCGTTCCAGCTTGCCCACCTCGGCGGGGCCGCCATGAACGCCGCCAGGCCCGTCGCCAATCCCTCGGCATAAATGGCGCGCACAGCCGCCCAGTCGGTGCGTCGCATGGCCTCGACCCGGTAACGCTCGCTCATCTCCGGCACTCCTGCAAACGAGGCGATAGTCCACCTTAGCGGGGCCGCCTGCGCGCGCATAGCACGAGCGGAGAGCGCGTCGCCGGCGCGGCCCCTCCATATTTGTGTCTCACGCCGGCGCGTTGACGCTATCCTCGTGTCGTCAGCCGCCAAGAGACCGAGGATAGCGCCCGATGAAGATCAAGGACGTCACCGTCACCCGCTACCGCGAGGATGCCGTTTCGCGTCAGAGCCCCGAGATCCTCGTGGTCGAGCTGAAGACCGACGCCGGCCTGACCGGCACCGGCTTCGCCACCGCGGCCAACGCCGCCATCGGCGACATCATGGCGGCCCTGCTGCGCACACTGCTGAAGCCAACCGTGATCAGCCAGGACCCCCGCCTCACCACGGATCTGTGGAACCGCATGTACGCCGAGGCGATCCCGCGCCGCGGCGGCGACGGCCTGATGCGCCCGTGCATTGCAGCCATCGACTTCGCCGCCTGGGATATCAAGGGGAAGCTCGCGGACATGCCGGTCGCGAGCCTCTTCGGCAGCCGCCGCGAGATGGTGCCGACCTATGCCAACTGCGCACACCACCTGCCCGCGAAGAAGCTCGCCGAGCGCGCCCGCGAGTACGTCAAGAAGGGCCATAAGGCTCTCAAGCTCAGAGGCACGCGCACGTTCGTTACGCCCGTCGAGGCGACCGAGCGGGTCCGCCGCGTACGCGAGGCGGTCGGCGACGACATCAAGATCATGGTCGACGTCAACGGCACCTGGGATGTCGACACCGCCATCGCCCAGCTCCACGCCTGGGAGGACTTCGACGTCTACTGGCTGGAGGAGCCCGTACCGCCCGCCGATATCGCCGGCTACATCCGCATCCGCGAGCAGTCGGGCGACACGCTCATCGTCGGCGGCGAGCAGCACGTCGGCTTGATGGAGTTCGAGCGCCTGATCGGCGAAGACGCCGTCGACATCGTGCAGCCGAACGCCGCGCTCACTGGCGGCATCACCGACTGGCTGCGCATCCATGCGCTCGCCACCGCCAACAGCGTGCCGATCTCGCCGTGGAACCTGCAGTGGGTGCACCTCCATCTGGCAGCCGGCCTGCCCAACGTGAAGTGGCTCGAGTACTTCATGCCCGACAATCCGCTGCAGCGGTTCCAGACACGGCTGCTGATCGGCCCACCGCTGCGCGAGACGACGACGGAGGACGGCGTGTTCCTGCTGGCGCCGCAGGCGCCCGGTCTCGGCCTCGCCCTCGACGCCGAGGTCGCGGAGCAGACGCGCCTCGCGGAGTAGCCTGCCGCCACTGGAGGCAGGACGATCGCGGCGTCTCAGACGGCGCCCGTGGCGCCCATATAGCCCGGCAGCCAGGCCTCGTGCGCCGCCGCGAGCGTGGCGAGCGGCAACGGCGCCTCACCTTTGAGCTCCAGCGCCTCGCCCTCGATGCGGCCGACGATGCGCGCCGGCAGAGCGAGCTGGCGCGCCCGCTCCAGCACCTGATCGGCCATGTCGGGCGCCACCTCCAGCACATAGCGGCCCTGATCCTCGCCGAACCAGATGGCGTGCGCCGGCAGGCGCCCCTCGTAGGGATGCAGCACGACGCCACGCCCCCCGGCGAGCGCCATCTCCGCGATCGCCACGAGCAGACCGCCGTCCGAGACGTCGTGGACGGCAGCCACCGTGCCCTCGCGGATGAGCGCGCGTACCAGCGTGCCCGCCTTGAGCTCCTCGGCGAGATCGACTGGCGGCGGCGCGCCCTCGAGCTTGCCGGTCGCGTGCTGTTGATAGAGCGACTGCCCGAGCCAGCCCTGCTCGCGGCCGATCACGAGCAGCAGATCGCCCGTCCGCGCCAGCGCCAGCGAGGCGACCCGGCCGACATCCGGCACGAGCCCGACCCCGCCGATGGCGGGCGTCGGCGGGATCGCGACGCCGTTCGTCTCGTTGTAGAGCGAGACATTGCCGGACACGACTGGGAAGTCGAGCGCCCGGCAAGCCACTCCCATGCCTTCGACGGCGCCGACGAACTGACCCATGATCTCCGGGCGCTCGGGATTGCCGAAGTTCATGTTGTCGGTGATGGCGATGGGATCGGCGCCGACCGCCGTCAGATTGCGCCAGACCTCGGTCACGGCCTGCTTGGCGCCCATGACGGGATCCGCTGCGCAGTAGCGCGGAGTGACGTCGCAGGCGACGGCGACACCCTTGCAGGTCCCGTGCACGCGCACGACGGCCGCGTCGCCTCCGGGGCGTTGCACGGTATCGCCCATCACCATGTGATCGTACTGCTCCCACACCCAGCGCCGTGAGCAGAGATGCGGCCCGCCCAGCATCGCCTGGAGCGCGGTGAGAATGCCATTGGGCGCCGGCACCCACTCCGCGAGCACCGGCTTGGCGACCTCGGTCCGCACCCACGGGCGCTCGTAGACCGGCGCCGAGTTGGCGAGCGTCGGCACGGGGATGTCCGCCTCGACCTTGCCCTTGTGGCGCACCACCAGCCGACCGTGGTCGGCGGTGCGGCCGATCACCGCGAAATCGAGGCCCCACTTGCGGAAGACGGCCTCCGCCGCCGCCTCCGCGCCGGGACGCAGGATCATGAGCATGCGCTCCTGGCTTTCGGAGAGCATCATCTCGTAGGCCGTCATCGCAGGCTCGCGCTGCGGCACGTGGTCGAGATCGAGGTCGATGCCGACCCCGCCCTTGTCCGCCATCTCGGCCGTTGACGACGTCAGGCCGGCTGCGCCCATGTCCTGGATGGCGATGATGGCGTCGGATGCCATCAGTTCCAGACAGGCCTCGATCAGGAGCTTCTCGGTGAAGGGGTCGCCG
>JAGRKR010000637.1 GCA_020442225.1 Hyphomicrobiaceae bacterium
GGTGCAACGGCGGCCATGGCGAGATCCGCGTCGATGAGGCCGACGCGCGGATTGCGCCGGGCGAGTTCGCGCAGTGCCCCATTGAAGGCATGGACCAGGAATGCCGCCCCATCCGGATGATGCCCGTCGAGCGCCCCGGCCAGCGGTGCTGCGGACTGCGGCAGCGTGGTGACGAGAACCTGCGACGGTGAGGCGGCCGCGAAGCCATCTAGCGCCAAGACAAAAGCAATCGTCTTCTCCTCGACGTGGCGTTGGGCAACGACGCTGGGCTGTCGCCAGTCGCGGGCGTGGAAGCCTCGCGGATCCGTCACGACGACGACGCCGTCCACGGCTTCCCCGTCGCGGCGCATGAGCTCCGGCATGACGACACCGAAGTCAGCTTGCGAGATTCGGGAATCGAACCCGATCTCGGCGAGCGAGCGCGTGAGCTCCTTTGCGAGTATGTCGGTCGTGGAGAAGCCGAGCAGGCGCAGCCGGACCGACTGTCCGCTCGAAGACGTCTCGTCGCTCCCTATCGGCATGAGCGCCTCCACCTTCAGAGCATGAGGTCACCGCCCGTCACGAGCAGGTTCTCGCCCGTGACGAAGTCGGCATATGGCGACACCAGGAAGAGCACTGCCCCGGCAACGTCCTGAGGCGTCGCGAGGCGGCGCAGCGGTGTGCGCGAGACCATCATCTGCCTGATCCTGTCGGGCACGTCCGCGGTGACGTCGGTCGCGACCATGGAGGGCGAGACCAAGTTTACGCGCACGCGGGCCGGACCGAGTTCCTGGGCGAGGTTCTTGCTCATGGCAAGCAGCGCCCCCTTGGCGGTGACGTACGGCAGCCAGCCGTGGGCTGTCCGGCCGAGAGCCGCGGCGCTAAGTACATTGACGACGCGTCCTTGCCGTTCCTTGAGGGCCGGCAGCGCCGCCTGGATCACATTAAAGACGCCGCCTACGATGTCGTCGAAGGCGCGCTGCATCTGCGACCAGCTGAACGAATCGAACGTTCCTGACGCGATCCCCGGACCGGCATTGTTGACGAGGATGTCGAGCCCACCTCGGGCCAAGGCCTTCTCGACTAGCCCTGCCGCCGCTGCAGCATCGGTGATGTCGGCATCGACCATCGTGGCCGTGCCCCCCCTCTCTCTGATCTCGGAGACGAGGCTGGTAGCCGCTTGCTTGCTCCTCAGGTAACCTGCGACGACGTGAGCGCCGTGGTCGGCAAGCGTCAGCGCGATGGCCCGCCCGATTCCCCGTGAGGCGCCTGTGACGAGTGCTGTCTTGCCAGATAGCAGGGTTGTCTGCGTCACTGCAGGCATCGTCAGATCCTTCTCGTCGACGGGGGCGGGACGCAGGACGTTCACACGCGCTTGTCCATCGAGCACCGTCTCGCCGTGCTGATTGAGGATCGTCGTGCAGATCGTGATGATGCGTGTCTCACGGTCGATCCGCTCGATGCGACCACGCGCGGTCACGGTGTCGCCGACGAAAACCGGGCGGGTGAAATCGATGCTCTGGGAGAGATAGAGTGCCCCCTCGCCCGGCAACCGCATGCCTACGAGCGCCGACAGCAGGCTCGCGTGTAAGAAGCCGTGGGCGACTGGTTGGCGGAAGTGCGTACGGGCGGCATACTCGGCGTCGACGTGCAGCGCGTTGTAGTCGCCGGTCAACCGGGCGAACGTTGCGACATCCTCAGCAGTTATCGTGCGCGCGATCTCCTCGACCTGGCCGACTGCGAGCACATCGATCGGGTCGGCCTGACGAGCGATGTGGGACGGGCGGGCTCCGTCCAGCCCTGGCCTCCCTTCGCTGATTTCACGGCGCTGATATTGACAGTCACTCATTGCACCACGCTTAGGCGCAAGACGGCGCTGTCAACCTGATCCAGATCAGATTCCCTCTTGCAGCACCTCGTAGAGTCTACGCGTGGGCTGTGCGGTCCGGAACGACCAACCACGCAGCGCATCAATGGGGCGCGACAGCGAGGGCTATCGAATCGCACGCCTGTATGTATTCAGGGAGACTACCTCATGACTTCGACGTTCGACACCGTTGCTGGCATCATCTCAGAGATCTGCGATCTCCCGCGAGAGAAGATCATGCCCGAGAGTCATGTCACCGAGGATCTTGGGGTGGACAGTCTCGCCTTCCTCGATGCTGTATTCACGATCGACCAGCACTTCAGCATCAAGATCCCACTCGAGGAGTGGACCAACGAGGTCAACGAGGGAAAGGTCCGCGGCTCACGCTACTTTGTGCTCAAGAACTTCTGCGACGAAGTCGACAAGCTCGTCGCCGCCGGTGCCAGCACCGCCACAGCAGGCTGAGGACTTCGCATGCCGGCTCCCGCGCCGCAGGACGAAATCATGCACATCGACCGCTTCCAGCTAGTCGACCGCGTCGCCGCCCTCGATCTGAGCACAGCCTCCTTGACTGCGATCGCCTGCGTGCCGTCGGAGCATTCGATCTTCTCGGGGCATTTTCCTGGGCATCCGCTGATGCCGGGCGTGTTGCTGACCGAACTGATGGCGCAGACCTGCGGCTTTCTGCTGCTGAGCCTCAACGGCTTCTTGCGCATGCCGTTCCTGGCTGAATTGAAGGAGGTCGGCTTTCGCTCGTTCGTGCTACCGGGGACGGCGCTGAGCTGCGAGGCCCGGCGTGAGCATGACGGCTCGGGCTACGCTGTGATGCGGGCGAAGGTGCTGCGGCGCGGGGAGACGAAGCCCGTTTGCGATGGGACTGTCCTCTTCCGTCTCATGGCCTTTCCCGATCCGACGCTGCAGGCTCACATGCACGATCGCGCACGCGAGGTCGGCCTCGTGCTTGACGCCGAGGGCGTTCGCCTCTCCCTGGGCACTCGGTCATGAGCACGGAAGTCGTGATCACTGGGATCGGCCTGCTCAGCGGCTTCGGTTCCGGAGCATCGGCACACTGGACCGTGCTCTCCCAGCAGGGCATCGTCCCAAATGTCGACGCGGATCGCTTCGCACCCTACGTCGTGCATCCGCTCGGCGCCGTCGATTTCGCGCCGCAGATCCCGAAGAAGGCCGACCTCAGGCAAATGGAGACGTGGCAGCGTATCGGCGTCCATGCGGCTGGGCTCGCGCTCGCGGACGCCGGCATCGCCGGCCGCCTCGAGTACCTGGCCACCACCAACCTGATCGTCGCAGCCGGCAGCGGCGAGCGCGATACCGCGACCGACATGAAGGTGCTCGAGACGATCGCGGGGCGCGAGGACGCCGATGTCCGCGCGAATGAGATACTGCCGAGCAACCTCAGGCCAACGCTATTTCTAGCGCAGCTCTCCAACCTGCTCGCCGGAAATATCTCGATTGTGCATAGGGTGACGGGCTCCTCACGAACCTTCATGGGAGAGGAAATGGCAGGCTTTGCGGCCGTCGAGACTGCATTCCGGCGGATCGCGGCCGGGCAGGGCTCCTTGTTCCTGGTCGGCGGCGCCTACAATGCTGAGCGCGAGGATGCGCTTTTGAACTTCGAGCTGGGCGGCATGCTGCTCAAAGGGCAGCTTGCATCGATCTGGGAGCGCGCCCAGAGGTCAACAGCCGGGTTTGCGCCAGCGAGCCTCGGTGCCTTCCTCGTCATCGAGGAGCGCGGACACGCCGAACGCCGCGGAGCACAGGCATACGCGCAGATCTCCGACGTGCGCACCGGCCGCTGCAATCGCAGCGCCGGCGCAGCCACGGAGAGCCTGCGCGCTCTCCACGCGCGTCTGCCGTCCGGGCGGAACAAGGGGCCCCTCGCTATCCTGAGCGGTGCCAGCGGCACCGAGCCGGCAACGAGTGAGGAGCGCGCATTCATCGAAGGACTTTTGGAGAGTCGCCCCGAAACCGCCATCAGGGCCTACGGCTCGCTGCTCGGCCACGGGGTTGAGGCACACTTCCCGCTCGGGCTCGCGCTTGCAGCGATGGCGTTGAAGAAGGGGCGCTTCTATCCGCCCTTCGATGCGACGGGGATAGAGCGCGAGCTGCTCAGCGCGCCGCCGGAGATCCTGGTCACTGGCTGCGGCCACTGGCGTGGTGAGGCCCTTGCCCTCGTGACCGCCGAGGAGGCGTGACCATGGCGGAGGAGACACTCGACCGCAAAGGCCGCCCGGCGGTCGCAGTAACCGGGCTCGGGATCGTCACCTCGCTTGGTCAGGGTGTCGCAGAGAACTGGGCGGCGCTGACTGCCGGGCGCTCCGGCATCAAGCGGATCACGCGCTTTCCGACCGAAGGACTACGATCACAGGTAGCCGGCTGCGTCGATCTCCCGCTCTCGCAGCCCTATTCCGCGTACGAGATGTCGCTGGCGCTCGCTCGCGCGGTCGCGGACGAGGCGCTCGCCCAGTCCGGAATTGAGCGCGCGGGCGGCTTTCCCGGACCGCTGTTTATAGCTACGCCGCCCTCTGAGCTCGAGTGGCCGGCCCTGCAGTCGCTTTATGCCGCCGCTCCGCAAGTCGGCAAGGGGGACGTCTATCGCGCGCTCGCAGCAGCCGCCCGCGCACCGGAGCGCGCCACGTTCATGTCGCTGGCGCCACACGTGCGCTTCGTCGCGATCGCTGACATGCTTGCCGACGAACTCGGCACCCGGGGCCTGCCGGTCTCGATCTGCACCGCTTGCGCATCGGGCGTGAGCGCGATCCAGCTCGGTCTCGAGGCGATCCGCCGCGGGGAGACGGGCGCGGCGCTCTGCATGGGCGTCGATGCGACCGTGCATCCGGAAGGCCTAGTGCGATTCCAACTGCTTTCCGCGCTTTCCACCCACAACGACCCACCAGAGAAAGCGTCGCGGCCGTTCGCTAAGAGTCGCAACGGCTTCGTCATCGCCGAGGGCGCGGCTGCACTGGTCCTCGAATCGTATGCGGCAGCGAAGTCGAGAGGCGCGCGCATCCTAGGCTTCGTCCGCGGCTGCGGCGAGCGTGCGGATCTCTTTCACCGCACGCGCTCCAAGCCTGACGGCTCGGCTATCATCGGCGCCATCGCCAGCGCGCTCGACGACGCGGCGACGCTCCCCGACGAGATCGACTACGTCAATGCTCACGGCACCGGCACGCTCGAGAACGACAAGATGGAGTGCCTGGCGCTCGCCGCCGTGCTCGGCGAGCGTGTGCATCACGTGCCGGTCAGTTCGAACAAGTCGATGACAGGACACACGCTCATCGCGGCGGGTGCGGTCGAGTCGGTATTCTCGCTAATGACGATCCTCACCGGCACGCTGCCGCCGACGATGAACTGCGAGGATCAGGATCCCGCGATCCCCCTCGACGTCGTCGCGGGCGTGAAGCGCGACGCACACGTGACCACGGTGCTGAAGAACGCGTTCGGCTTCGGAGGGCAGAACGTGTGTGCCGTTTTCTCGTCTTCGCCCGCCTGACCGCAGTGCGCTAGCGGCCGGGACAATGAAAAAGGAGCAGCGTTATGTCGCAGCAGCGGCAGCGCCGGACGGTGGTCGTGACGGGCGGGGGCAAGGGCATCGGCGAGGCTGTCGTGCGCGCCTTGGCCGCTGACGGCTACGACATGGTAGTGACCTATTGCTCGTCCGTGGTTGCCACGCGCGAGCTTCTGGACGAACTCGCGCGCCTGCATCCGGATCAAATGTTCTCCGGCCTCCCGGCGGATCTCGTGGACGCTGCACAGGTCGAGTCACTCGCCGCCACACTAGAACGGATGCCTCATCTCTACTGTCTCGTTCACAATGCGGGCGCGACCGCCGACGCACTGGCGGCGATGCTCGACCAGGGGCGTGCACAGGCGCTCATGCAGATCAATTTCTTCTCCATGACGCGCCTGATCAAGGCGGCGCTGCGTCCGATGCTGAGGGGCCGGGCCGGCCGCATCGTCGGCATCGGATCGATCACGGCGACGCGCGGCTCTCAGGGCAATGCGGCCTATGCCGCGAGCAAGGGCGCCATGGCGAGCTACATGCGCTCACTGGCGGTCGAGGTCGGCGCCAGGGGCGTCACCGCCAACGTCGTAGCGCCCGGCTACGTCGACACGGGGATGCTCGCGCCCTACGCGGGTGCGCGCGAGGCGGTCGAACGGCAGATTCCGGTCGGTCGGTACGTGCGGCCGGAGGAGGTTGCCGGACTTGTCGCTTTCCTCGCCAGTCCGCTAGCCGCGTCTATCACCGGCGCCGAAATCGCGATCGACGGCGGCCTCTCGGCAGCGATCGCGATCGGGCGGGGAAAATAGGGGGAATACCATGCGCGCGCTGCAGGTCACCGGGGAACGCCGTCTCGAGCTCACCGACATCGACGCACCCGGTCCGCCTGCTTCGGGCGAGGTGCAGGTGGCGATCAAGGCCGTTGCGCTCAACCATATCGATGTGTGGGGCTGGCGCGGCATGGCTTTCGTCAGGCGCAAGCTGCCGATCATCCTCGGTGCGGAAGCGGCAGGCGAAATCGCGTTGCTCGGTGAAGGCGTTCGAGATCTCGCGATCGGGGACACGGTGGCGCTCTACGGTGCGCTCACCTGCGGCGAGTGCCGTGCTTGTCAAGCTGGCCGAGACAACTTCTGCGGGTTGAGTGGTTCGGTTGGCAACATATTTGGCTTTCACATCGACGGCTTCGGCCGCGAGCTCATGAACATTCCGGCCCGCCTCGCCGTTCCCGCACCGGCCGGCCTCGACGTGACCGCCGCCGCGCTCGCGGCGATCACTTTCGGCACGCCCGAGCACATGCTGTTCGACAACGCGCGCCTGCAGGACGGCGAGTGGGTGCTCGTGCATGCGGGTGGCTCCGGCATCGGCTCAGCCGCCATCCAGCTAGCCAAATCTGCCGGTGCGACGGTCATCACCACGGTCGGCAGCGACGAGAAGGGCCGCAGAGCCACGGGTCTCGGCGCTGATCACGTCGTCAACTACCGTAGTGAGGCGTTCGAGAGTCGCGTGCGCCATCTCACTGGCCGCGCTGGCGTTGACGTCGTGTTCGAGCACGTCGGTCCCGACACGTTCGCAGGTTCGATGTTTTGCCTGAAGCGCGGCGGCCGGCTCGTCACCTGTGGTGCAACGACGGGCATTCAGGCGAAGATCAATCTCTTCACCCTTTATCAGCAGCAGCTGCGCCTCATCGGCAGCTTCGGCTGCACAACGTCGAACATGCGCTCTGTGATGAAGAAGATGGCGGCCGGCACCGTGCAACCCGTCATCGACACGGTGCTCCCCCTCGAACGCATCGCGTATGGCCTCGCGCGTCTCGAATCGCGCGACGTTTTTGGGAAGATCATAGTGCAATTCTGATGCGGCGTTTTCGAGCAGGCGAGGTTGACACGATTTCGTGCCGATGTGATGTGAATCAGGATTTCCCCTCCGGCTCTGGAGGAGACTGCGACATTGCAATGAGGAAGCAGAAGCGCGTTTTGGATGGATCTCGACCAGCCGAAGGAGCCAGACATGCTCGACCTCGCCCCGGAATCCGACCATTGGTTACAATGCCGCAGTTTCTCCAGCGCCGGCGGGACCCCAGAGCATTACATTGCGATCACCGCGCCTCCGGGCCTCGATCTGAGCGACGCGCTCGACTACATCCAAGCGCGCTATCGGGAAGGACTTCAATCGCTGCATCTCGAACCGGACTCCGCCATTTTTAGGCGGATCTTCCTATCGGACGCCATCAATCAGGCGCCACTCGTTCGAGAGAGCATGCTCTTCAGTGACCCCGCCACCAGCCCCGCCGCAGTCTCGATAGTGCAGCAGCCGCCATTGCCCAACTCGAAAGTGGCGCTGCTGGCCTACCACGTCGGCGGCAGGCTGAGTAAACGGCGAATCTCGCCAAAGCATTTGTTGGTTGAGAAGAACGGCACCCGGCATCTCTGGAGTACGCGGCTGTGCGCTGAAGGACGCGGTGCTCCCGGCTCGGCGGAGACGCAGACCTGGGAGGTTTTCAGCGACCTTATCGCGGCGCTGACATGCAACGCCGGCAATCTGCGCGAGAATTGCGTCAGGACCTGGCTCTACATCAAGGACGTCGACATCTTCTATCGCGGCATGGTGGAAAGCCGCGACCGGGTCTTCCGCCAGCACGGCATGACTGAGGAAACGCATTACATCGCCAGTACCGGCATCGAGGGAGCCTGTGGCCATCAGTTCGATGTCGTGCTGATGGATGCCTACTCCAATCTCGATCTCAAAGCCGGTCAGATGACCTATTTGCAGGATCTCGACCGGCTCTGCCCGACCAAGAACTACAACGTGCATTTCGAGCGCGGTACCAAGCTCACCTATCGTGACCGCGCGCATCACTACATCTCCGGGACGGCCAGCATCGACAGCGCCGGCAAGGTCATACACCCCGGCAATGTCCTGAAGCAGCTCGAACGTGCGCTAGACAACGTTGACGGTTTGCTGGCCTCGGGCGATGCCTGTCTAGAGGATATGACACATCTCATCGTCTATCTGCGCGACGAAGCTGATTTCTCGCGCATCCGGGACTATCTCGGCGAGCGCCTGCCCGGCTTGCCGGCGGTCTACGTCAAGGGTCCAGTGTGCCGGCCGGAATGGCTGATCGAGGTCGAGGGAATTGCCATCAAGGCGCACCATGCGCTCGAGATGCCGGCGTTCTGACAGGATCCGACGCCTGCGCGCACGCCTCACCTGACATTCGCGATCATGGAGAGCAGTATGACAGAGACTCATCGTCCGTTCGCATTCCTCGACGAGACGGCCATCGCTGAAGCGGCGTTGCGCACGGACCCCTATGATTTCGCCTTCGTCGATCATGCCATTGACCTCTGTCACAAGGACGAGGTCCTTGAGGACGTACCGGTCATTCCATTTCGCGGCAGCTACGCGGTTCCCTATCTGGACTGCGGCGCGAGGTTCAAGGCAGTTCTCGACGACCTCCAGAGCCCGCGCTTTCGCCGTCTGGTCGAGGAGAAGTTCGACATCGACCTGTCGGGACGCCCGACCACCATGGTGATGATGGGCAACACCAGCGGGAACTACAACGAGGGCTACGCGCACCCCGATTCGAAGCACAAGCTGGTGACCGTGCTGCTCGGCTTCAGCCGCGAGTGGCCCTACGAGCGCGGACGGTTGCGCGTCCTGCGTAGCGATGATCGACACGACTGCGCGTTCGAGTTCCCGCCCGAGTTCGGTAAGATGCTGATGTTCCGCGTCAGCGACCACTCCTGGCACGGCTTCTTGCCGCAGAAAGGGGAGCGCAAGAGTCTGCAGTTCTGCTGGGTCGACTCGGAGGCCTATGCGCGCAGCACCTATCGCCGTCACCGCTTGAGCGCGCTTGCCAAGGCCAACCCGATCGTCCGCAAGATGCTACAGTATGCCCCTCGCGGGATGACGTTCGCGTCCAAGCAGGAACCGCGCACATGACCTATCCCCGTTTGCCGACATCCCAGGCGGTCGCAGCTCAGTTCCTGCGCTCACTCAGCCAGTCGCGGCGCGAGGAAACGCCGTACCGCCACTGGAAAATGAGGGACGTTCTGCCCGAGGACATGTGCACCGGGATCCTCACTCTCCCTATTGCCCCGCCCATCATCGCTGATCGTGACGGCACGCGCGATACCTACAACGACAGCCGCGCGTTCTTCTCCCCTGCGCTGCGGTGCGATTTCCCGGCCTGTGCGGTGCTATGTGAAGCCCTACAGCGCCCCGATGTCGCGGTCGCGCTCGCGGAGACTTTCTCCATCTCGCCGAAGGGGAGCTTTCTCAGGATCGAGTATATCCAGGATACCGACGGCGCCTGGCTAGAGCCCCATCGTGACATTCCCGACAAGCTGTTCTCGATGGTGGTATATCTATGCACTGGCCCCGAGGCCAAGAACTGGGGCACCGACATCTACGACGACGCAAAGCGCTGGATCGGCCGCGCATCCGCCGACTTCAACGCCGCCGTGACGTTCGTTGCCGGACCCAACACTTGGCACGGCTTCGACAAGCGGCCGATCCGCGGCGTGCGCCGTCTCCTCGAGATCAATTACGTCAAGAATTGGCGCGACAGAGGTCAACTCGCCTATCCGGACCACCCAATTAGCCTCGCCTGACTGGCTATGTGCCGCAACGCAGACATGAGCACCCATACGCCTTCGTACTGCGCGGCACCATGCCTCCTTTCATTCGCGTTGGAAATGGTGTCGGCTCTGCCGGGGCTAGGGTATTTCTTGTAGCTGGGCCACCAGCTAGCGGAGTGGGACGTGCAGGCAAACCGCGCAACAGACGGCTGCGGCATCCCGGATCGCTGCCGAACTTGCGTCATCCGGCAGGCGGGTGTGTGCGGGGTTCTCACGGCAGCGGAGGTCGCGCGGCTATCGCGCATTGCGCACCACCGCACTTTCGAGCCCGGCCAAGTCATCATGCAGTCCGAGGAAAAGCCGACATTCTGGGCTGGCGTGCTTACAGGCGTAGTCAAGATCACTAAGCTTCTCGTCGACGGTCGCCAGCAGATCGTCGACCTATTGTTCCCGTCCGACTTCGTCGGTCGCCCCTTCTCGAAGCAAACCCCTTACTTCGCAGAGGCGGCCACTCGGACGGAACTGTGCTGCTTTCGCGCCGCCGACTTCGAGGCGATGCTCAAGGATCATCCAGGGATGAAGCAGCAGATGCTGGAGAACACGCTCGACAAACTCGACACGGCACACGACTGGATGATCATGCTCGGCCGCAAGACCGCTGAGGAGCGGGTGGCAAGTCTTCTGTACCATCTGGTGACCCGCGCTGGTCTGGCTCGCATCTCAGAGCTTACCATGACGGTGCCGACCGTGGAACTCCACCTCAAGCGCGAGGAGATGGCGAGCTTTCTCGGCCTGACTTATGAGACGGTCATCCGCCAGATCAAGGCGCTCGACGGTCAGGGCATCATCACGCTCAGCCGCCGCCGGGAGTTTTCCGTGCCTGACCTCGAGGCGTTGCGGCTCGCCGGCGGATAGGTGGCTTAGCCGGCGCCGCACCATCGCTCACCTGATCTGGATCAGTACGAGTCGGTTCGCGCGGCTATACTGCTGAATGTCGGACTAGTGTGTCGTTGACTCGAGGCTAGGAGATGCGTCTTGCTTGATCTGGCGGCGATCGCTGGTGCGGCAGTTGCTCCTGCGCCATTCCCGTATCTCGTCGCGCACGGAGTGTTGAGCGCTGTGGACTTGGCAGCGGTGAGGGCCGACTTTCCGGCGATCTCGAAGGCCGGATTGTTCCCATTGTCGGAGCTGAACTACGGAACGACCTTCGCGCACCTGGTGGAGGAACTCAATGGCGCACCTTTCGCCGGTCTGATGGGTGAGAGGCTCGGGCTCGAGCTCGCGAATCGACCCGTCATGGTCACCGTCCGCGGCCAGTGCCACAAGCGCGACGGCAGCATCCATGCCGACAGCAAAGCGAAAGTCGCCACCTGCGTCCTGTACCTCAACGATATTTGGGACGAATCGGGCGGGCGGCTCAGAATGCTGCGCAGCTCGAACGATATTGACGACTATGCTGCCGAGGTGCCCCCCGACGGCGGCACGCTGGTGGCCTACGCCAGAACCGAGCATTCCTGGCATGGCCACAAGTCCTATGTGGGCGAGCGACGCTACATCATGCTGAATTGGATGGTGTCGAAGTCCGTACTTGTCCGGGAACTCGCGCGCCATGGCTTTACCGCAATGTTCAAGAGACGGTTCGCTATGTTGAGCCGCTAGCCAACTGGCTATTGGCCAAGTGACAGACCTCGAACTCTGGGTCGCCGCTCTATGGCGAGCGGGCTGCGCAAATGCAAATGAAGATCCCCGAGGGATCGTTAGTCGCACCCAGCACCGTTGTGCAGCTCCACTCAGAAACATACACTCGTTTTGACTGAGAGCTGTGTGTGAGTATTCGGAGAATAGCCGTGCTCTCCTCGCCAGGACAAGGATTTGCGGTGGCCAAGACTCGCCATATGGCAATGGCAGAAGGCGCAGGTGTGATCGTGGGCGAAGGCCACGCCGATGCATAAGCGCAACCGCTGGTTCATCTACGCATCGCTCGCCTATGCCGTCACGGGCGCGCTTCTCATCGTGGTGTGGAGCATCGAGCCAAGACTGATACCCGGCGATGTTGTTCGCACACACGTGCATCTCATGATGCTCGGATTCGTGGGGCAAATGATCTTTGGCATTGGATTACACGCGCTGCCGCGCTTTTCCGGCTATTCACTGTACTCCGAGCGACTGGCGGATGCGCAGTTTCTCTTTATCAATGCTGGGATATTGGCCATGGCGGCGGGGTGGCTTGGCTCGATGCCATGGGTTGCGCGTTGCGGTGCGGTCATTTCCTGGGTGGCGCTCGTTCTATTCGCAATCAATGTCGTCGGAACTGTTCGACTGAAAGGGCCGATGGGTTAGCGGCATGTCAGAATACAATGGTTGCGAGCTCCCTGAGGATCTGTTGTACGATCTAGACTACCTATGGGCGAGGCCTAATGACGATGGTACGTTCCGCCTTGGGCTGACCGACCCCGCGCAGACCATGGCGGGTCGGGTCGTAGCGGCGACCTTTCGCAAGGTTGGCACTTGGCGCGCGAAAGGTCGCTCCCTGGCGACGCTGGAATCGGGAAAGTGGGTCGGAGGTGTTCCGACGCCATTCGACGGCACACTCGTCGAGATTAATCCGGCCGTGGTCGCAAATCCTGGCCTCGTCAACATTGCGCCCTACACTACGGCATGGCTGATGAATCTCCGGCCGGACGATCCCGGAATGGCTTACTCCAACCTGCACAAGGGGCCGGAGGCGATCGCTGCGCTCAAGGCATGGATCGATCGATACAATATCCAGTGCATGCGTTGCATCGAGTAAGTACCACGTGAGGAGACGAACATGCCGCAAACAGAGATTGATCCCAAAGCCCACTGGGAAGATGTCTACGCCAGCAAGAGCCGAGAAGACGTGAGCTGGTTCCAGCGGAAGGCCGTGGTCTCGATGCGTCTCATTCGCGCCGCAGGCGCAACTCGGGTTTCGAACATCATCGACATTGGCGGTGGCGCATCCTGTTTGCCGCGCGAGCTTCTTGACGCGGGATTCGGGAGGATCACTGTGCTGGATATCTCGCGCAAGGCGTTAGAGCGGGCACGACAAGCGCTCGCGGATCGGGCCGGACAGGTTGCATGGATCGACGGCGATATCCGAAATGCGTCCATCCAGGGCCCATTCGACATTTGGCACGACCGCGCGGTCCTGCACTTCCTCACAGATCCGGCGGACCGTGAGCAGTACCTTAGGGTATTGCTGGGTGCGCTCAGTGCAGACGGCCAAGCGATCATTGCAACCTTTGCGCCCGACGGTCCCCAGAGATGCAGTGGGCTGCCCGTAATGCGCTACGATGCAGCTTCCATCGCGGCGACACTCGGTCCTCACTTGGAGGTGGTAGAGTCCGTGTTGGAGGATCACATCACCCCTGGCGGCAAGCTGCAGCGCTTTGCTTGGTTTCGCCTTTGCAGGCGCAAAGCCGGGACCGAGACGTGATGACTAAGCGCGCACGACACAAGGTGCTGCTCTTGGTCTCGGAATGGTGCGCTCCGTGCCGTGCCGCCGAGGCCGTTTGGCAGAAGGTGGCCGAACGCCGCGAGATCACCTTTCAGGTGCTCGACATGGCACAGCCGGAAGCACGGGCTGTGGCTCAGCAGCATGCACTCAGATCCGTTCCAGCCGTGGTTATCGATGACAAGCTTATGGCTGTTGGCGTTCAGACACTGAACCAGGCTCTAGCCCTCGTTGCCGACGCACCTGAGCGAACGGTTTCCGCCATGCGGTTCGTCGGTATCACGCTTGCACCTTCGAGCCGGTGGGCGCTTATTGCCTCGACCCTCTACCTCACTGTCGGCGGAATGCCGTTGGTAATCGAAGGCACGCTTCACGGTGAAAGCCTGTCGCTGCCGTTCCTGCATCTAATCGGTGTCGGGTTCGTTCTGTTCATGATCTTCGGCCTCTCTGAGCACATGCTTCCGCGGTTCACTGGCCAGCCAATCCGAATGGGCATTCTCGCCAGCACCCAACAGGTGTTCGCGCATGCGGGTACCGTCCTGTTGGCCCTAGGCATCGGAGGAGCGGGACGCTCAGCTTCCGCTCTGGGCGGCGCCCTGCTCGTGTGCGCACTGGTGGCATTTGCGGCTCGGATACTACCTCTCCTGCGTCCCCGGGTCGCGCATAGGTAGACCTGCCCGTCAGAAGACATGAGACACGGAGTCCGGCCCCGAGCGGCGACGACGGTGGTCTACGGCAGAAGAGGCCGCCATGGTGAAGGAGAG
>JAGRKR010000638.1:0-1243 GCA_020442225.1 Hyphomicrobiaceae bacterium
TGGAAAGAGATCAAGTTCGAGTTCGATACGGTGGACAAGCTGGACATAGCCCACAAGTAATCCGACCCGACTTCATTCCGATCCCAAGATTCAAGAGGACACACCATGCAGGACTACAACAGCCGCCTTTCCGATCCCGCCAGCCGCAAGTTCGAGACCTTCTCCTACCTGCCGGCCATGAGCGCCGACGAGATCCGCAAGCAGGTTGCGTACATCGTGAGCAAGGGCTGGAACCCGGCCATCGAGCACATCGAGCCGCAATACCTGATGGACTCGTACTGGTACATGTGGAAGTTGCCGATGTTTGGCGAGACCGACATCGACAAGATCCTGTCCGAGTGCGAGGCCTGCCACAAGGCCAACCCGGACAACCACGTGCGCCTGATCGGCTACGACAACTTCTCGCAGTCGCAAGGCGCGAGCATGGTCATCTACCGCGGCAAGACAGTCTGACCACTGCAGTTCATCCCGACGCGCGCCGGAGAGCGCGAGTCGGGGTGACCGACGCAGTGAGGCAAAGGAGGAGCCGGCCGCAGGCCGGCGGGGGACACGAACGGAGCCGGTCACCCCGGCTTGCGCGGGGCACCGCCAAAGAGCACATGCCACGCCTGGATACAGCGGAGACACCCATGAGCGAACAACTGGACGCCTACCGCGTCGCCGAACAACCCTACTACCGCCCGGTGGCCGACGAGGTCGACCTGTTCGAGGCGGCCTACTCGGTGCGCATGCCCATGATGCTCAAGGGCCCCACCGGCTGCGGCAAGACCCGCTTCGTCGAGTACATGGCCTGGAAGCTCAGCAAGCCGCTGATCACCGTGGCCTGCAACGAGGACATGACGGCGTCCGACCTGGTCGGCCGTTTCCTGCTCGATGCCAACGGCACCCGCTGGCAGGACGGACCGCTGGCCATGGCCGCGCGTTACGGCGCCATCTGCTACCTCGACGAGGTGGTCGAGGCGCGGCAGGACACCACTGTGGTGATCCATCCGCTGACCGACAACCGCCGCGTGCTGCCGCTGGAGAAAAAGGGCGAGCTGATCAAGGCGCACCCGGACTTCCAGATCGTCATTTCCTACAACCCGGGCTACCAGAGCCTGATGAAGGACCTCAAGCAGTCGACCAAGCAGCGCTTCGGCGCGATCGACTTCGACTACCCCGAGGCCGCGGTCGAGTCCGAGGTCGTCGCGCACGAGGCCGGCGTCGAGCGCGCGGTCGCCGAGCGGCTGGTGCAGGTCGCGCA
>JAGRKR010000638.1:1258-1684 GCA_020442225.1 Hyphomicrobiaceae bacterium
AGGGCCACGGGCTGGACGAGGGCATGTCGACGCGGCTGCTGATCTACGCCGGCCAGCTGATCGCCAAGGGCATCGCCCCGGCCGACGCCTGCCGCATGGCGCTGGTGCGGCCGCTGACCGACGACCCCGACATGCGCGAGACGCTGGACGCCGCGGTCGACACCTTCTTCGGCTGATCCCGATCGCGCCCCGCGCGCCGCCGAAGCCAGCCGCCGCGCCATGCACCTCGAGCTCGACGACTACCGCGACGAGCTGCTGCGCGCCGCGCCGGCGCTGGCCGCGACGCTGGACGCGAGCTTCCACGAGGCCGCACGCAACATGTCGGCCGCCGGGCTGAAGGACTGGCTCGACGGTGCGCGCGGGCTGATCGGGCTGGGCAAGGGCCCGGCGCTGCTGGAGACCTACCTCGACGAGATGCCGCTGGTC
>JAGRKR010000639.1 GCA_020442225.1 Hyphomicrobiaceae bacterium
CTTCGTCTGGTCGCTGCGATCAGGACAGTTCGACGATCTCGATGGCGCGGCTTTGCGTATTCTGTCGGATGACGATTTGCAGGACACCGAAACGCGCAAACGCGATGAGCAGCCTCGACATTAAGAAGGCTGGAAGATCGCGGGTAACGCTCTGTTAACCACGGCGCGAACTGTTCCTGCTGCAATGTGCGGCATTTACCGGAAAACAATGACCTTGGCCGAAAGTCCGCGCAGGACTGACGGATTAAAAAATGGGCATTGCGATTAACTTTGCGAATGGGCTTTCACGGATTGTGGAGCGGCCATTGTGGCTGACCGCAATTGCCGCTGGCCTCGTCGCGGTTGAACGCGCTGCGGCGCCCGGCGGACTTGAGCCGCTCATTCTCGTCATGAGCCGATTTGGGACCGACCTGCACGGCATCCTCGATTTCAGTGTCGGTCTGTTGATTGTGACGGCTTTGGCCCGCGCAATCTGGCTCGCGCGTCATCTCGGCAGGGCCAAACATAGGCTGCAGCGGCGCGCGGACAACCTGAATGTCATTCTGGACAGCGTGTCGCAGGGTCTTGCGACCTTCGACGGCAATCACCGTCTCGTTCTCGCCAACCGCAAATATTATGCACTCTACCGGATCGACGAGGCCACGCTCGGCCCCGGCACGACGATCGAAGAGATGCTGGAGGCGAGGCGTCAGGCGGGCTCTTTCGGCGAGAATACGCAGTCGTATCTCCATCGCATGAGTTCGGAAAGCACCGGCGGGCGGATGGCTCGCATGACGGTTCATCTGCCGGATGGCCGGCACATGTCGGTGACGCGCGCGCCCTTGCCGGACGGCGGGTGGGTGTCGACGCATGAAGACGTCACCGAGCAGATTGCTTTGCGAAGCAGCCTGCAAGCGACGCGCGACTTCCTCGAAAACGTCCTCAACAATATTCCCATCGGTATTTCCGTGCTCAACCTGCGCACGGACACCTATGCTGTCGTCAACGATGCCGGCGCAAAATTCTACGGTGCCGACCACAAGAACGAGATCATCGGTCGCTCGCCGTCGGCAGTTATGAGCTCCGAGGGCGTGAAAAAAATTCGCGCGCTTAATGACCGTGCGCTGAGCGATCCAGAGCACACGCTGGTTTCGGAAATCCAGGCGGTGCATACCGATGAGCCGTTCACGGTGATGTCGCGCCGCGCGGTCATCAACGGCGCCGACGGCAAGCCCGAGTATATGATCACCGCGCTCGAAGACGTCACGCATGTGCGCCAATTGTCGGCGCAGGTCGAGCAGAGCCGCCACTTCTTCGAAACCATTATCAATTCGCTGCCAACCGCGCTTGCGGTCAAATCCGTCGGCGACCTGCGCTATCATCTGGTCAACGATGCGTTCGAAAAGCTGACCGGCCGCGTTCGCGATTTCGTTCTGGGCTATGCGCCGACGGAGTTCTACAGCGAGCGATCGGGCGTGGAAGTCGAAAATCTCCATCGGCGGATCATTGCCGGAGATGCCAGCGCCGCCAGCGTCAAATCGATCATCGATATGGCCGACGGTTCCCTGAAAACCGTTCAGGCGCGACGCAAGGTGTTGCATGATGCCGCCGGCAATCCGGAATTCGTGCTGGCGCTGTTCGACGATATTACCGAGCAGGAGCAAATTGCTGACGCGCTGTACGAATCCAAGGAATTTCTCGCCAGCATCGTCGATGAAATCCCCATCGCGCTCATGGTCAA
>JAGRKR010000640.1:0-281 GCA_020442225.1 Hyphomicrobiaceae bacterium
GCCCGGGTCTCGCGGAGGACGCCGAGCGTCTCCTCCTGCATGGCCTCGCGGAGCTGGATGTCGAGGCCGGAGAAGGGCTCGTCCATGAGCAGCACGCTCGGCCGCGGCGCGATGGCGCGAGCCAGCGCCACGCGCTGCTGCTGGCCGCCGGAAAGGATGTGCGGATAGTCGCCGGCGTAGTGGTCGAGGCCGACACGGGCCAGAGCCGCGCGCGCTTCGCGCTTGGCCTCCTTGCGCGGCAGGCTCTTCAACCCGAAAGCCACGTTCTCGACGATGGTCAG
>JAGRKR010000640.1:343-3433 GCA_020442225.1 Hyphomicrobiaceae bacterium
CCGGCGACCTCGCGACCATCGAGCAGCACGCGTCCGGCCGATGGCTTCTCGATCCCGGCGGCGATGCGCAGCAGCGTGGTCTTGCCGCACCCCGATGGCCCGAGCAGACAAACGACCTCGCCCGGCGCCACATCCAGCGAGACACCGCGCAAGGCCATCATGTCGCCGTAGCGGCGCTCGACGGCCTCGAACGTCAGGCCAGCCGCGATCGTCGCGCGAGCCCGCGGCCGGGGCGCGTCGTCGCTCTCGCCATCGCGGCCCCCTTTGGGCCGGCCCTTGTCCTCGCGGGACGGTTTACTCAACGCCTGTCTCTCGCCTCCTGTCGCGAGGAAATCGGATCGACCTGCACGGTCTGTGCAGGCTCGCACGGGCTCGCGGGTGTGATCGGTCGGGATGGCCGCATGCTGATCCCAGCGCGCCCCGCCACTGTCGATGGCACTCTAGGCACGGCCTAGGGGTGACAGGCAAGGCTCATGCCGGCTTTTCGCCGTGATCATCTCCGGCCTCGTCGTCAGCCTCACTCTCCGCGCCGTCTTCGCCATGACCGAGTGGCAGCTCGGGCTCGGCCGAACCATCGTCCGGCTCGTCCTCGAGGGGCAATTCGTCCGGCGTCAGCGCCAGTGCGTCCGTGGGAACGGGCACAGTGAAGTCCGGCGGCAGGTTGCCGTCAAGCAAGCCCGCACCCTTGAGCTCGGCGAGGCCCGGCAGGTCGCCGATCTTCTCGAGCCCGAAGTGGTCGAGGAAGGCTTCCGTCGTCCCGTACGTCACCGGCTTGCCGGGCGCCCGGCGGCGGCCTCGCGGGCGCACCCAGCCGGTCTCCATGAGCACGTCGAGCGTGCCCTTCGAGGTCGAGACGCCGCGTATCTCCTCGATCTCGGCGCGCGTCACGGGCTGGTGGTAGGCGATGATGGCCAGCATCTCCAGCGCGGCCTTGGACAGCCGCCGCTCGGACAGGGCATGGCGCTCGAGCAGGTAGGAGAGATCCTCGGCCGTCCGGAACGCCCACTTGCCCGCAACGCGCACGAGGTTGATGCCGCGGCTGGCATAGAAGCCCTTGAGTTCATCGAGCAGGGCGGCGACATCCTCGCCTGCCGGCAGATGCTCGGCGAGCTTGCCCTCGTCGATGGGCTCGGCGGCAGCGAACAGCAGCGCCTCGATGATCCGCAGCTTCTCGCGCCTGTCAGCCGAAGGCAGCGCGCGGATGTTGCTGACTGTCGCAGGCGCTTCCGCCTCCGGGCAAGCCGGCGCCTCGGCCCCCTCGGCGGGCGTCTCCGCGAGCGTGAGCTTGGGTGGGTGCATCAGGCAGCGGTCTCCCCGTTGGTGATGTCGTGTCGCCGCGCGCTCCGGCTCATGCGATCAGCTCCCAATCCTCGCCGGCGCCACGCCGGCGCATGTAGATCGGCGCGAAGGGGCGCTCCTGCCTCAGCTCCACGAGCCCTTCGCGTGCCATTTCCAGCGTCGCTCCGAACGAGCTCGCCTTGACCGTACGGATCTCCTCGGGCTCCAGCAGGTACTGTTCCAGAAACATGTCGAGCTGCGTCCAGTCGCCCATCTCGCCGACCATGGCCTCGAGCCGGACGCGGGCTTCCTTGATCGACCAGACCCTGCGCTTCTTGATCGTCACGACGCGCTTGACGGTGCGCTGGCGCTGACGCGAATAGGCGGAGAGCAGATCGTAGATGGCTGCGGTATAGGCCGTCTCGCGAATCGTCCTGACGCCCTCGGGCATCCCGCGCGGGAAGACGTCGATACCGAGCCGGTGGCGTGTCATGAGCTTTGCGGCGGCATCGCGCATGGCGGCGAGGCGCTGCAGGCGAAAATGCAGGCGCGCGGCCAACTCGTCGCCGGAGAGCTCGTCCGTTGGGCTTTCCTCGCGCGGCAGCAGCAGCCGCGACTTGAGATAGGCGAGCCAGGCCGCCATGACGAGATACTCCGCCGCGACCTCCAGGCGCAGGCGCCGCGCTTCGGCGATGAAGCCGAGATACTGGTCCGCCAATGCCAGGATGGAGATGCGGGCGAGGTCCACCTTGTGGGTGCGCGCCAGGGCGAGCAGCAGGTCGAGCGGCCCCTCGAAGCCGTCGACCTCGACCAGCAGCCCACCGTCCGCCGGCCCGTCCGCCTCGAATGGCGTCTCGGACCACGGTTCGGCGGCGAGGTCGGAAGGCGTCGGCTCGGTCTCTTGCATACGTCTCGATCGCTCTCGCAGGCGCAGGGCGAATCACCCCCGCACTGCCAATTCGGCGCGGCACAATACACTGATTCAGCCGAGCAAAGACATAATCCGGCCGAGCGCTGCCACACCGTCGTCCGCACACATGGCAGGCCGGCGCAGCGCAATCAAGCCGAGCGCCGCCTGATACCGCTCCAGGGCCCGCCCGCTCAGGACCGGTACGGCACTGGCGACCGCCGCCATCTCCGCGAGATCGCCGTTGCAATGCAGGGCCAGATCGCTCCCGGAGGCGATCACCGCCGCGGCGCGGACCTGCATCGGACCCGTCAGGGCGTGCATCGACAGATCGTCGCTGATCAGCAGCCCGTCGAAGCCGATGCGCCCGCGGATGATCGTCCTGACGACCGCTTCCGAGATGCTGGCGGGGCGCGTCGCATCGAGCGCCGTGTAAACCACGTGCGCGGTCATCGCCATGGGCAGGTCCCGCAGGGCGCGGAAGGGCGCGAAATCGCTGTCGGCCAGCACGTCGGCTGCGGTATCGACCACGGGCAGCGCCAGATGCGAGTCCTTGGTGGCGCGGCCATGGCCCGGCACGTGCTTCATCACGGGCAGCACGCCGCCGGCCAGCATGCCACGCGCCACCGCGCGCCCCAGCGCCACGACATCGGCCACCTCGGTCCCGTACGCGCGATCGCCGATGATGGCGTTGGCGCCAGGCACGGGCAGATCGAGCACCGGCACGCAATTGACGGTGACGCCGAGCGCGGAGAGCTCGGTCGCGAGCCAGTGACTGACGATTTCGGCATCCTGGAGCGCCGAAGCACGGTCCCGCCCGTAGGCGAGGCCGTAGGCGGCGGCCGGCGGCAGTCGCGGCATGAACGGTGGCTTGAGCCGTTGGACGCGCCCGCCCTCCTGGTCGA
>JAGRKR010000641.1 GCA_020442225.1 Hyphomicrobiaceae bacterium
ACGAACGGCAGCAGGTAATGCAGGCTGAACAGGCGGTTGAGCGTCGTTCCCGACACCGAGTAGCCGCCCCATATCCACTGCACGATACTGGTGCCGAGGCCGGGAATGACGGAGTCTATCGATGAGAACAGGTTGGTGATCACAGTCACCGCCCAGAAGCTCATCTGTCCCCAGACCAGCGAGTAGCCCATGAACGCGGTCATGATCATGACCAGCAGGATCAGCACGCCGAGAATCCACAGAACCTCACGCGGCGCCCGGTAGGAGCCGTAGTAGAGGCCGCGGAAGAGGTGCAGATAGACCGCAAAGAAGAACATGGACGCGCCGACCATGTGCACGTTGCGGATCAGCCAGCCGTAGTTGACGTCGCGGCGGATGCGTTCCACCGAGTCGAACGCCTCGCTGGCGCTCGGCACGTAGTGCATGGCCAGCACGATGCCGGTGATGATCTGGATCATCAGGCAGATCGTGAGGATGCCGCCGAACGTCCACATGTAGTTCAGATTGCGCGGCGTCGGAAAGGTACTGAAGTCGGCCGCCATGCGGATGATGGGCAGGCGCTGGTCCATCCAGCGCTCGATGCCCGTCTTGGGCTCGTAGGTCGATTGGTGGGACATCCTGGCTCGCCTCTCAGCCGATCTTGATCTTGGTGTCGCTCTCGAACGCGAACGGCGGCACTTCGAGATTGCGCGGCGCCGGTCCCTTGCGGATACGTCCGGAGGTATCGTAGTGCGACCCGTGGCACGGGCAGAACCAGCCGCCGTACTCACCCTTCGAGTCGCCGATGCTCTGCCCCTTGGGAATGCAGCCGAGGTGGGTGCAGATGCCGACCACGACGAGCCAGTTCTCCTTGCCCTTCTTGGTGCGGTTCTCGTCGGTCGCATCGATGTCGCCCTTGCCGTCGACGCGAGCGATCGGGTCGAGGAGGCTGTCGATCTTCACGGCCTTGGCCCTGTCGACCTCTTCTTTCGTGCGATTGCGGATGAACACCGGCTTGCCCCGCCACATGACCGTGATGGCCTGGCCGGGCTGCACCTGAGAGAGATCGACTTCGATGGACGCCAGCGCCAGCGCGGACGCGTCCGGATTCATCTGCTGAACCAGCGGCCAGAGCGACGCCGCCGCTCCCACCGCCGAAAATGCAGTGGCCGCGATGACGAGGAAATCCCGACGCGTCGGTTCTTCTGCGTGAGCCGCCAAGGCAACCTCCCTTCCCAAAACATGCGAGCGTCCCGACCCACTCCAGCCGTGCCGGCGCGCGGACGACAGTCCACCTCCGGGCACAGCCGAAGCAGCTGCGCACACAGGCGGCGGTGAGAGTCGGACTCGATGCGACTATTGCCCGCCCTGAGCGTGCCCCCGACAGGACGATTTGACGCGCGCTCTTTTGGCATCCTTTTGCAAGGGACTCAAGGCCGGCGCGCGGGCAATTTGGCGCATCTCTCCCGGACAGCCTTGCGCGGGCGTGCCGAGGACTCTCCGGGCTGCAGCGAGGCCGCCGCCATGCGACTAGCCATATTCGAGCCGGACATACCGCAAAATACCGGGACGATGCTGCGGCTTGCGGCGTGCCTCGGGGTCGCGGTGGACCTCATCGAACCGGCCGGATTCGACATCACCGATCGCGCGTTCAGACGGGCCGCGCTCGACTATCTCGCCCATGTGGATATCGCCCGCCACACCGCCTTCGCCGCCTTCGACGAGAGCCGCCGCCGCCGGGCCTCGCGGCTCGTGCTGCTCACGACCTCGGCCGGCCTGGCCTACGTGGACTTCCGCTTCGAGGCCTCGGACACGCTTCTCGTCGGGCGCGAGAGCGCCGGAGTGCCCGAGCACGTGCATCAGGCCGCCGACGCCCGCATCGTCATCCCCATGCGGCCGGCGCTGCGCTCGCTCAACGTGGCGGTAGCGGCGGCGATGGTGCTCGGCGAGGCGCTGCGCCAGACCGGAAAGCTCGGTCATGCCGGCCGCGACGAGGGGGCGAGCGGCGACGCCTGTTGAAAATGACCGACGCTTCCCTTAATCCCCGCCATAGCGCCTGCTGATCGCGTCGTGCACCGACCGACTGGCGCGGCCGGCAACACCAAGAGAGCAGGAGCGAGCTCGTGGATACTGTCCTCATCATCGGCGCCGGCGCGGCTGGGTCCGTCGTCGCCCAGAAGTGCGCCATGAACCGCGACGTCTTCAAGACCATCCACCTCGCCTCCCGCCGCATCGAAAGCTGCGAGAAGGTCGCCAAGCGCTGCAAGGGCAAGGTCCACACGCATCAGGTCGACGCCGACGACGTCAAGGCCACGGTCAGGCTGATCAAGGCGACCAAGCCCGACCTCGTCATCAACATGGCGCTGCCCTACCAGGACCTGCCGATCATGGACGCCTGCCTGGAGACGGGCGTGCATTACATGGACACGGCCAACTACGAGCCGCGCGACGAGGCCAAATTCACCTACAAATGGCAGTGGCCGTACCACAAGAAATACAAGGACGCCGGCATCATGGCGATCCTTGGCTGCGGCTTCGATCCCGGCCAGTCGAACATCTATTGCGCCTACGCGCAGGAGTTCCTGTTCAACGAGATCGAGACGATCGACATCGTCGACTGCAACGACGGCAGCCACGGCAAGTCGTTCGCCACGAACTTCAATCCGGAG
>JAGRKR010000642.1 GCA_020442225.1 Hyphomicrobiaceae bacterium
ATCGACGTGACGCTGATCGTCGATGGCTGGCACGGCGACACGAGCCGCATGTTCGCCGTCGGCGCCGTGTCGCGGCGGGCGGAGCGCCTGATCGAGGTCACCTACGAGGCCTTGATGCTGGGCATCGCGGCCGTGAAGCCGGGCGGCACGACCGGCGACATCGGCGCGGCCATTCAGACCTTCGCCGAGGCGGAGCGATGCAGCGTCGTGCGTGACTTCTGCGGGCACGGTCTCGGCCGCGTGTTCCACGATCGGCCGAACATCCTGCACTACGGCCATGCCGGCGAGGGCACGGAGCTGCGGCCGGGCATGCTGTTCACGATCGAGCCGATGATCAACCTCGGCAAGCCCAACGTGAAAATCCTTTCGGATGGCTGGACGGCGGTGACGCGCGACAGGGAGCTGTCGGCGCAGTTCGAGCATACCGTCGGGGTCACCGAGACCGGCGTCGAGATTTTCACGGCCTCGCCAAAGGGCTTGCACTGCCCGCCCTACGCCATGTCCTGAGGGACGCTCGGCGATGACCCGCAAGCGCGATCCGGCGGAGCAGGAGCTGCCAATCGGTTTTTCGGACGGTGCCGACGTCTCGCACACGAGTGGACATCGCCAGAGGCTGCGCGAGCGGTTCCGTAAAGGCGGCGCCGATGCACTGGCGGACTACGAGCTGCTCGAGCTGCTGTTGTTTCGCGCCATTCCGCGCCGGGACACGAAGCCCCTGGCCAAGCGCCTGCTCGAGCGCTTCGGCAACTTCGCAGAGGTGATCAACGCTCCGGATGCGCGCCTGAAGGAGGTCGACGAGGTCGGTGACGCCGTCGTGGCGGAGCTGAAGATCGTGCGCGCCGCCGCGGTACGACTGATGAAGAGCGAGATCACGAACCGGCCCGCGCTGTCATCGTGGTCGGCCGTCCTCGACTACTGCCGGGCGGCTCAGGCCTTTGCCGAGCGCGAGCAGTTCCGCATCCTGTTTCTCGACAAGCGCAATCATCTGATCGCGGACGAGGTGCAAGGGGAAGGTACGGTCGATCACACGCCGGTCTATATTCGCGAGGTGATGAAGCGGGCGCTGGAGCTCTCGGCGACGGCCATCATTCTCGTGCACAATCACCCCTCGGGCGATCCAACGCCCTCGCAGGCGGACATCGAGATGACGAAGGCCATCGTGCATGCGGCCAAGAACCTCGGCATCATCGTGCACGATCACGTCATCGTCGGCCGGCACGGCCACGCGAGCTTCAAGGGGTTGCGCCTGATCTGAGTAGCGCGCAGCCCGGCCAGCTTCACCCGGCCGGGCATGTCGCGTGTCAGGCGGCGTTGGATTCCTTCTCCTCGCCTTGCGCAACCGACGGAGCCGGTAGGGCGGGCTGAGGCCCCTGGTCGCGACGACGGGGCTGCGGCGGCTGGAACGCGCGCCTTGCGTGGAATTCGCAGTAGGGAAGGCCCGTCACCTTCGAGCGGCCGCAGAAGTGGAACTCCGGCGTCGTCGGGTCGCCGATCGGCCAGCGGCAGTGATGAAACTCGATGGTCTCGATCGTCTGCCGCTCGGCGAGCGGGATCTCCAGCTCTTCCTGCGGCTCGACAAACGGCGTGGCGTCAAGCTGGCAGAGGGCGCGGTAGGCGGCATTGCCGGCAGGCGCGAATCGCGTCTTGGTGATGCGCTTGGTGCTGCTCGACTTCGAGCGCTGGCGATGCGACTGCATCCGCGATGTCGTGGCTCGACCAGAGAGGCCGAGGCGGTGGACTTTGCCGATCACAGCGTTGCGCGAGACCCCACCGATCTGCATCGCGATCTGGCTGGCACTGAGACCGTCGGCCCAAAGCTTCTTGAGGACCTCAACTCGCTCGTCCGTCCAGGACATTTTGAACCTCCGTCAGAATCACGGCAGAGCCCGGCCGACTGGGCAGACTCGTTCAGATGCCGGCCAGTGACGATCTGCTGGGGAGGTGGCGCAAAAACGCGACCTCCAGCGAATCACGCTGGTCCGTACGACTGACGCAACTTTTGGAAACTGACGCTTCGGGCCGACCAAAAAAGCGGTCGCAAAACGAGGCAC
>JAGRKR010000643.1 GCA_020442225.1 Hyphomicrobiaceae bacterium
GCGGCGAGAATATGCGGGGTCGAGCGGTAGTTCTGCTCCAGCCGCACCACCTTGGCGCCCGGAAAATCCTTTTCGAACCGCAGGATGTTGCCGACCTCAGCGCCGCGCCAGCCGTAGATCGACTGATCGTCGTCGCCGACGCAGCAGATATTGGGCGCCGCCTGGGCCAGCAGCCGCAGCCACAGATACTGGGCCACATTGGTATCCTGATACTCGTCGACCAGGATGAAACGGAAGCGGCGCTGATAGTCGGCGAGCACGTCGGGATGCGCCATGAACAGGCGCAGGCACTCGAGCAGCAGATCGCCGAAATCCGCGGCGTTGAGGTCCTTCAGGCGTTGCTGGTAGGCGGCATAAAGCTCCGCCCCCTTGCCGTTGCCGAATGCGAAAGACTCGCCCGCCGGAACCTTGTCGGGCGTCAGGCCTCTGTTCTTCCAGCTGTCGATCAGGGAGGCGAGTTGGCGGGCCGGCCACCGCTTGTCGTCGAGGTTGGCCGCCGAGATCACCTGTTTCAGCAGACGAATCTGGTCATCGACATCGAGGATCGTGAACCCGGACTTGAGGCCGACCAGCTCGGCATGCCGCCGCAGGATCTTCACCCCGATGGAGTGGAATGTCCCCAGCCAGGGCATGCCCTCGGCCTCGTCGCCGACGAGCCGCGCCAGGCGCTGCTTCATCTCGCGCGCGGCCTTGTTCGTGAAGGTCACCGCCAGAATCTGGCTCGGATAGGCGCGCCGGCTGGCGACGATATGGGCGATGCGCGAGGTCAAAACGCGGGTTTTGCCCGTGCCCGCCCCGGCAAGCACCAGCAACGGCCCGTCCAGTGTCTCGACAGCCCGGCGCTGCTCGTCGTTCAGGCCGGCGAGATGCGGCCAGTCTGCCGGCGCCAGCGCAGCGGCGCGTGCACGCGCAGAGATACTGCCGGCAGCCGATGCCTCGGACGGCGCAGAGCCGAGCGGATCAGGCCCTTGTGCGGACGGGGATTTTGCGTGATTCGCTGTCATTGGCGGCGACTATAGCACGCCTGAGTTGGCAGCAATCGGGCGGCGGAGCCGGGTCCACAGGCCACAACGCAAAACGCCGCCCCGGCTTCTGGCCGGAGCGGCGCTTGCAAGAGACGACCGTGCGGTTGATCAGCAGCCGCAGTGGACGTGACGCGGCGCGTGGCGGACGTGCACGGTGCGACCGGTCACGTACACCGTACGCGCGCCGTGAACCACCTGGCGCTTGGCGCGCTGCGTCTGGTGCATCACGACGGTGCGATGATGAACGCGCTTGACGACGTGCACGCGCACGACCGGACGAACGTGCGTCACGGTGACGATACGCTTCACGCGCTTGACGTACTTGGTCTTCGTGACGTTGCGGACCTTCGTGACGTTCCGCACGCGCGTGACGGTGCGGTGCTTCTTGACCGTCTTGACCGTGACCTTGGCGGCCGGATGGCTGCACTTGGCACAGCGCTTCTTGGCCTCAGCCGTACCGACGCCGGCGAAAGCAGTGAACGCGACCGCTGCGATAGCGGCGACGACTGTCTTGGTGACCCTCATGACCCTCAAATTCTCCCAATCGACTGAACAGCACTCCCCGCCCTGATCCAGTAGCGTGTGCATACGGCCTTTCTAACACCACCACTTCTGCAGTCCACGCACGATCTGAGCATCTGGTTAACGCGATAACCCCATGGATGGCCTGTGATTTCCCAATTACCTCAAGATTTTTCATGGGAATCTTAACTTATTTTCTAGCCCTTGCGACCACTGGGCGCGGCCACCTGGCGCTACTGCCGGGCATCCGTCTGCGTCCGGCGACGGCGCTTGCAACGCGGGCGGCCCGTTGTAGGCTTCGCGGTCATCAGATCGGGAGGACTTCAGGAATGCAGCTCAAAATGGACGGCCGCGGTGCCATCATCACGGGCGGAAGCCTCGGCATCGGCCGGGCAATCGCCACGCGCTTTGCCGAGGCCGGCGGCAATGTCGCGATCATCGCGCGCCGCGACACGGTGCTTGCGGAGGCCAAGAAGGCGATCGAGAAGGCCGGCGGCGGCAAGACCAAGGTCGTCGCCATCTCCGCGGACATCTCCAAGCCGGAGGATTGCCGCCACGTCTTCATGCGCGCGGAGAACGAGCTCGGCCACATCGACGTGCTCGTCAACAACGCCGGCTCGTCGAAGCGCGGCCCCTTCCTCGAGCACAGCGACGAGGTCTGGCAGGCAGATCTCGATCTCAAGCTGTTCGCGGCCATCCGGCTGACACGGCTCGCTCTGCCCGGCATGCGCAAGCGCAAGTGGGGGCGGATCATCAACATCCTCAACACCGGCTCGAAGGCGCCGCCGGCCGAGGGCTCGCCGACCGCCGTCTCGCGCGCCGCCGGACTGGCGCTCACCAAGGTGCTCGCCGGCGAGAACGCGCCCTTCAACGTGCTGGTCAATGCCCTGCTCGTCGGCAAGATCGAAAGCGACCAGTGGGTTCGCCGCGCCACGTCGCAGAACATCCCGCTGAGCGAGGTCTATGCCGACATGGGCAAGTCCATTCCCCTGGGCCGCGTCGGCACGGCGCAGGAGTTCGCCAACGTCGCCTGCTTCCTCGCCTCCGATGCCGGCTCGTATGTGACGGGGGCCGCCATCAACGTCGATGGCGGGCTGTGTCCCGTCGCCTGAGCAGGCTCGCCGCCAACACCGCCATGGCATGGCGGCCCAGGCACGCCGGATTGCGCTGATGCGCGCCGGCGTGCCGCCACCCGACGAGCGCGCCGCAGCCGCCCGCCCCCGTCGCCACCCCTGCCGGCACGTTGGCCAGCGCGTTGGCCGGCACTTTGGATTGTGGCGCACGCCGCCATCCACTCGACATATTTCGACCACGCCCACGCGATAGCCGGAAAGCAGGTAGAGGGACGCCTAGCCTGTGTATTCATTAGTGCAAGCGTAAGGGGGCGATGATGTTCTCACGTAATCCCAACGGCCCATCCGGCACACCATCGACCGGTCAGGTTCCGCTGAGCGGTCCGGCCTCGCACACTCCCGCAAAGACGAGACTACCGTCCGACCGCGTCGTTCAATCGGTCATCGGCAGCGACCTGTCGATCATGGGCGATCAGATCAAGATCATCTCACGCGGCTCGCTCCAGATCGATGCGCAGATCCACGGGGATCTGCACTGCGTCGAGCTGATCGTCGGCGAGCAGGGCCGCGTCAAGGGCACGGTTGCCGCCGAGTCGGTGATCGTGCGCGGCCAGATCGACGGAGCGATCCGCGGCCAGCGCGTCGTTCTCGAGTCGAGCGCGCGCGTCAACGGCGACGTCTACCACGGCGTGCTCTCCATCGAGCAGGGCGCCACGTTCGACGGCACCTCGCGCCGGCCGAAGAATCCGCAGGAGCTGATGCCGGATCTCGGCACGGCAGAGCCACGCTGAGGCGCAAGCGAGGCACGCTCCCCGGCAAGCCACTCCCGGTGCGGCAACGTCCGTATCGGTTGGCGGGCGGCCGCCGAGCCGTGTCAGGGGTGAGGGAACATGCAGATCGATCGAAGTAGCTTGATCACGGCCGTGCTGATCGGCCTCGTGGCTGTGCTCGCCCCCTTCCTCTACACCATCGTCGACACGGGTCTCGGCCATCCCGGCCGGCTCGCCGTCACGCTGATCGTCACCGGCGTGGCCGTGCTGTCAGCCGATGCGCTCGGCTCGCTGATCGTCCGCATCGCCAGGCACTTCTACCCCCTGCGTCTCGGCCTCTATCGGCTCGCCCCGCAAGAAGGCTGGTGGGTGCTCAACGACGTGCAAGGCAAGCGCGACCGTGGCCATGCCGTGGCGCGGCTGCACTTCAAGGACGGAGCCTACTGCTACGAAGGCTGGTCCATTTCGGACGACTTCATGGACCTGCAGGCACAGTGGCAATGTCGCATCATCGGTCGGCAATCCGACGGCACCTATGCCTATCAGGGGCAGGTGATGCAGATCGCGAGCAATGATCGCGGCGGACGCGCCGGCCCGACCACGGGCGAGGTCCTGGGCTACCTGCGGTTCCACGACAGCCGCGCCCTCGACGACGTCTTCATGGACATGGCGGCCGGATCGGACCGGCGCTATGGCGCCTCGGGCGGTATCGGGCGGCACAACGGCAAGCGCATCGACGTCAAGGTGCTGCGTCAGATCAACAAGACCGCCAGCATTCCCACCGACGACCGCGAGCGCCTCGCGCTCATCCGTCTGGCGACCGAGACCTACTTCCTGCACGAGCAGGCCAAGGTGCACGAGCTGCACTACGAGCCAGCCGCGACCAGTTGAGCGTCGGCGCGATCGCCAGCTCAGCCACCAGCTCAGCGCAACGCGTCGAAGGATCGGCGCTGCACGGGGCGTGGCCGCGGCGGCACAAGCTGACCGTCCGGCTGCGTCAGCGGTGGCTGCGCGCCTTTCGGCGGCGCCGGCGGGGCCTCGGGTACAGGCGTCTGCAGAGCGCGCTCGCGCGCCCTGCGCTCCTCCTCCAGGCGTAGTCGCTCGGCTTCCTTGCGCGCCCGCTCCTCGTCGAGACGGCGCAGGCGCTCCAACTCCTCCACCTCGGTCTCCATCCGGCGCACGGTCAGCTCGCGCTCGAGCGAATCTGCGCTGATGCGCGGCTCGAGGCGCGCCAGATCGCCGAGCGGACCCTGATAGAACACGCCGACGCCCGGCAGCACCGGCTTGCCCGGCGCCAGCGGGGCCGGCACGATCCGCCAGGAGCTGTCTACACGCAAGGCGGCGAACCGCACGGCGGTGGTTCCGGTCGCGATGCCATGCGGCGTCTCGATCCTCAGCGGCTCGGCCGAGAGAACGCCATCGGCGATCTTCAGAGCCAACGAGCGCGTGCCGACGTCCATGCTCGTCCTGGCGAGGCGCTCGGTCAGCAATCGCAGGAGCGCACCGTCACCCTCCGCGCCCTTGAGCGTGAGGAAGGCGAGGGCGGCCTCCCGGACCGCTTGCGGCGCGACGCGGGCAAGCCGCGCGCCCGCGAGCTCCAGTCGTCCCGAGCCGGATACCACCGCCATGAGGCCGCGCGGACTGAGGCCGCTCCCCTTGAACGTCAGCGCAAGCGTGGCCTTGCCCTCCGCAACCGGCGGGACGGCGGCCGCCGCGCGGATCTGACGAAGGTCGGCACCCGTGAGCGAGAAAGCGGCTGCGAGCTCGGCGCCGCCGGGCTTTTCCGCGACCTTCAGCGTGCCGGCCAGACGACCGCCGAGCGGGCGACCGTCCTTGAGATCGAGGACCACGGCGCCGGGCGCAAGGCGGATCTCGAGGTCGGCGTCGGGAACAACCAGCACATCGTCGAGGAAGAGGCGCGCCGCCCGCACGTGCAGCTTGGCCACCAGGCCTGCGAGACCCGAGAACTCGAATGCCGCCTCCGGCCAGGGCGAGCGATCCTGGCCCATGACGCGGGCAGCCTCCTGAGCCGGATCGAGCGGCTTGAGAATGGGAGCGAGCAGCACCGGCATCGTCAGGCTGTCGGCCTCGAGGCGCGCCTCGATCAGCCGGTCCTTCTCGCGCCTGACCACGCGACCGCTGCCCCTGACGCGCGTATCACCGAGGGCCATGTCGATGTCGGAGATATCCAGCGCCTCGGGCGAGCCGGCGACCCGCGCGGTCATCGCCGTCGAGACCATGTCGATGCCGGACAATGCCGGCAGGCCAAAGAGGCGCACCGCTTCTGCGATGCGGCCAGCCTTGAGGGAGAGATTGCCGGCGAGCGAGGTTGCGCCCGGCTTGCGCACGATCTTGCCGTCGAAACTGGCGTTGAGGCCCGGCGTGTCCAGCCCGAGCAATGTATCGAGCCCCCGGCTCGGCATGCCGCGCGCCCTGAGCGAGAAGCGCCCCGGCGCAGCTTCCTCGCCATCACCAGCGGCCGGGGGCGGCATGGCCAGGATCTGGGCGAGGAGCTTGTGGCCATCGGGGCTCGCCAGAACGGCGGTCGTGTCGACATATCGATCGAGGGCACCGTCGAGCCCGCCGTCGAGGCGGATGGAGAAGCTCGCCCGTGTCGCCGCCAGCATGCCATCGAGCGTGAGGTCGGTCGAGCCCGCCCGCCGGCGGCTGAGATCGATGCCGCCCGCGAGACGCACCGGCAGCAGATACGTGTTGCCGGCAATGCGCTGTCTCACGTCGGCCGGCAGGGAGAGAGCGTCGGCAACGCGCTCGAGAGCCGCGGTACTCGTCGCGGTCACGAGAAAGCTCGCGCTCCCCTTGGGCTGCCCACCCTTCGCCGTCACGCGCGCATCGGCGGTGATGCCAAGTCCGTCATCGGTATTGAGCGCCAGCCTGGAAATGGTCAGTCGCTGCGGAGAAACTGCGAACCGGATGTCGACATCCCGCACATCGTGGCTCGCGAGTTTGACCCGGTCGAGCCGAAGCGCGACATCCGCCGTCTTGAGCCAGGCGAGAGCCGCCGGCAGCTTCGCCGAAGTCAATGCCTCCAGCAGGACCGGCACGAGCTGGCGGGTATCGGGCACGTTGCCCTTGGCGAGCGCCGTCAAATCGAGGCGACTGCTCTCGACGTCGAGCGCGAGCGCGGCGACCGGGGCGAGCCGATAGTCGATCTTGCCGGCAAGCGCGCTTCGCCCGAGTTCCGCCTCGAGGTCCGACACGGAAACGCGCGTCGCCGACGCGACGAGCTGGGTCGAGAGGCTGAACGGCTCGGCGAGTTCGAGCTTCATCGGAGCACGCGGCCCCGCAAGCCAATTGAGGAAGCGGGCGGCGTTCTGCCCGTGTGCCTTCACTTGGCCCGAAAAGCTCGCCGGAGCCCCGTCGGCAGCGAACGCCACCACCCCGTCGGCGGCAATGTGGCTGCTGCCCGGCAGATCCGCACTCAATCGCTGCAGCCGCAGGCTTTTTCCCGCGCCGTCCCGCTCGAGCGCGACGCGCATCCGTCCGGCGATCTCGCCTGCCAGGCCCGCCTGATCGATCGCGACCGACAGCCGCGATCGGCCCACCGCCGGCAAGCTGCGGTTGGCGAGGACCACGAACCGGCCGAGCGTCGCGAGGGGATCGCGGCTGCCCGCCATCCCCGCCATGTGATCGAGATCCAGCCAGCTCGAGGCCAACACCGCCTCGACCGAGACCGCTTTCGCCCAGGCGGCGGTGATGGCTCCCGTCAGGCGCTGCGGCTTGCCGTCCTGCTCGAACGACAGCGTCGCATCCTTGAGCTTCAACGACAGGGGATCAGCCTCGAGCTGGCCCTTGAGCTCGAGCTCGACACGCTTGTCCGCAGCCGCCTTGGCGGTCGACCCGGCCGTCGGCACTGGCAGACGCGCGGAAAGCGTGCCGGCGAGGCGCGGCCGTCCGGACTGGTGCACGAAGCGACCATCGAGCGCGTAGGAGTTCCCGCCCTGGACCTGGAGCCCCGCCCGGAAGCGCAGTGAGCCGTCCGCGTCCGTCGCCGTCGTAGCCAGACGCAACTCGCGTTGGCGGCCGTCGTGGACGAAACTCCCCTGGACCCTATATGGCCCCTCCAGCGTCTCGGCGGACAGCTCACCTTCGATACCGACGAGGTCGAGCAGCTTGCCGCCGTCGATCGCGTGAACCGAGACGGTGCCATCGACGACGCGCACCGAGCGCAGCGCCACGTCGCTGGGAAGATAAGGGCTCTTGCGCGCGCCGCGCCCGATGCCCTGCCAGTTGCCGCCGCCGTCGGCCGCGATCTGGAGGCGCAGTTGCGGCTTGCGCAGCTCGATCTGGTTGGCCTCGATCGCTCCCTTGAGCAGCGGCGGCACCGCCAGCCAGAGCGTGAACGTGTCGGCCCTGAAGAATGCCTCGCCGGTGCCGGCCTTCTCCTCCGCGATCCGCACCTTCTCGAATCGGACATACGGTGCCGGCAGCAGCCTCAGCGTGACGTCGCCGCTCACGCGGACTTCGCGGCCGACGATGCGGGTCGCCTCCTCCTCGAACACGGCCCGGTAGCTGCCCCAGTCGACGAAGTACGGCACCGCGAACAGCGCGCACAACAGGACGGCGATGATACCGGCGATGTAGAGGAGCCCATTCGTCATCGCTCGCTCCCGGACTCAGGCCGCATCAACCCGCCCCGGTCGTCGCCGGGTGGCAGAAAGATTTGCGCGAGCCCCCTCCAGAACCACGCTCCGAGCCGTCATGTCGCGCGCTCCGGATCACCCGCATTTTCCAAGACACGGTGCATTGCCCCTTATGGCATATCGGCGCCAAAGATTGGATTACGATTTTGTAGAGGGCGCGGCATGGCGCTATGAATTGCACTGGCGTGATCATGCTGCAGGGCGACCGGACACTTCATGAGCGACAGGGAGGCAGGGACACCGGACACGAGCGGGGGCGCGCCAGTCGTCGGCAGCAAGCGCCCCGCCGCGGTGTCGCTCGGCAGCACGGGACAGGCGACCGGCCCTGTCGCCTGGCTGCGCGAATTGCTGCGCAGCCGCTTCATCCCCAACGTCGGCGACTTCCTGGCCGATCGCCAGCCGCTCGTGTGGCTCCTGGCGCTCGCTATCGGCATCGCCGTCGCCTATGCCGCCCTGCTCTTCCGCCTCCTTATCGGTTTCGTGCAGGTTTTCTGGCTCGGCACGACCTCGGAGCGCGTCTACTCCGCGGCGATGACCCTGCCGTGGTGGTGGATCATCGCCGGCCCGACCATCGGCGGCCTCATCGTCGGGCTCGTGCTCGATCGCTGGGTGAGCGGGCGGCGCGCCCATGCGGTGGCCGACGTCATCGAGGCCCGCGCCATCAGAGACTGCAGGATTCCCGTCGGCGTCGGCCTGTGGAGTGCGCTCGTCTCGGCCATTTCCCTCGGCTCCGGTGCGAGTGCCGGACGCGAGGGGCCCGTCGTGCATCTCGGCGCCACGCTCGCCTCCGCCGTCGAGGACCTCTTCCGCCTCTCGCCCGGCTCGCGGCGAACGCTGCTGGCGTGCGGCGTGGCGGCCGCTGTCTCCGCCTCGTTCAATGCCCCGCTGGCCGGCGTGCTGTTCGCACACGAGGTTATCCTCGCCCACTACGCCGTGCGGGCGTTCGTGCCCGTGGTCATCTCCTCGGTGGCCGGCGCCGTCATCGCACGCCTGCATTTCGGCAACTTCCCGGCGTTCTCGGTCCCCGGCTACCAGATCACCTCCTACCTCGAGTTTCCGGCGTTCGCGCTGCTCGGGCTCACCTGCGCCGTAGT
>JAGRKR010000644.1 GCA_020442225.1 Hyphomicrobiaceae bacterium
GGCGAGCAGCAGATGCTGGCCATCGGGCGCGCGCTCATGTCGGACCCGAAGTTCCTCCTGCTCGACGAGCCGTCACAGGGACTGGCGCCGGTCATCGTGGACGTGGTCGTGGATACGCTGGTCCGGCTGAAGAAGGAGGGCATCGGCATCCTCCTCGTCGAGCAGAACGCGGAGATCGCGCTTGAAATCGCCGACCAGGCGTCCATCATCGAGCAGGGCGAGATCGTCCATCGCGGCACCGCCGCCGAGACCCGGGCCAATACGCAGGTCATGAACACGTACCTCTCGGTCGGATGACGCCCGCCCGCCCGACGATGCCGTGGCGAACGCTGGAGGAACCTGAATGAGCAGCACCACCGCGCGCGGGCGGGGCTATGCCGCCGATCCCGGACGTCTTGCGGAGATGTCACGCGAAATCGCCGAGGGACGCCTGTCCCCTGTCGCGCTGCTGGAGCGCTATCTCGCCCGCATCGACGAGGTGGAGGGGGCGGTCAAGGCGTGGCGCGAGATCGATCGCGAGGGCGCCCGCAAAGTGGCGGAGACGCGCGCCAGGGAGGCCAAGGCTGGGCGCATTCGCGGTGTGCTCCACGGCATTCCCGTCGGCGTCAAGGACATCATCGACGTCGAGGGGCTGCCGAGCCGCTGCAACAGCCGCTCGCGCGAGAACGCGCCGCCGGCCAGCGCCGATGCCGAGGTGGTCCTGGCGCTGAAAACCCAGGGCGCGATCATGCTCGGCAAGCTCAATACGACGGAGTTCGCCTACTTCGATCCCTCTCCCGCCGGAAATCCCTGGAACCCCGCGCACACGCCGGGTGGCTCGTCCAGCGGCTCCGGCGCGGCGGTTGGTGCCGGCACCGTACCTGTGGCGCTGGGCACGCAGACGATGGCGTCGGTCAACCGGCCGGCCGCCTATTGCGGTGTTTCCGCCTTCAAGCCGAGCACGCGCTCCATGTCGGGTTTCGGCGTGGCGCCGCTGGCCGCCTCCTACGACACTGTCGGCTTCTACGGCGGGCGCGTGGACGATGCCGTCACGGCCTTCGAGGCGGCGGCGCCACGCTTCCTCCGGCTCAAGATCGGCCACACCAGCACCTATCCGCTCAAGGTCGTGCTGATCGACGATCCGCTGATCGCCGATATGGCGCCGGACATGGCGGCAGCCTATCGCGGCATGGCCGAGGCAATCGCCAAGGCCGGACACAGCGTCGAGACGCGATCGTCGGGCGTGTCGTTCGAGCGCGTCCGTGAGCTGCACCGCTCGACGATGGTGTACGAGGCGGGGCGGGCGCACCGCGACTTCATCGATCTGCCGCCAGGGCAGATCGGCACGCGCTTGCTCGAGGCGATCCGGGAGGGATTGGCGATCCCGCCCGAGCGCTATCTCGACGAGCGCGGTGAGCTCGATGCCATGCGCCGTCAGTTCTTCCCGGCCCACCGGGATGCGCACGTCTTCCTGTGGCCGGCAGCGCCCGGCGCGGCGCCGGCCGGTCTCGCCTCGACGGGCGATCCGCGCTACATCGCGCCCTGGACCATGCTGGGTGGCCCCATCGTCACCATTCCCGCCGGGCTCGGGGCCGACGGATTGCCGCTCGGCTGCATCCTGAGCGCGCGGCCGGGAGCGGACGCAGAGATGTGCGACTGGGCCCGCCGCATCGCCGGCGTGGCTGAGGTCAGCCCCTTCGCCTGAGCCCGCGCACTCGCGCGCGACGCCTCAAGCCTTGCGGGCGCGGGCGCGCCGATAGGTCAGCCGCCGCGCGATGGCCCAGCGATGCACCTCGGATGGTCCATCGTAGACGCGGAAGGCCCGGATCTCGCGGAAGAAGCGCTCGACCACGGTGTCGGTCGAAACGCCCGTGCCGCCGAGGATCTGCAGGGAGCGATCCGCCACGCGGAAGAGCGCCTCCGAGCAGAATACCTTGGCGAGGCCCGATTCCATGTTCGCCTTGTCGCCGGTATCGAGCAGCCAGGCGCACTGCAGGATCGAGAGCCGCGCCAGATTGAGCTCCATCTCGTTGTCGGCGATCATGAAGCCGACGCCCTCGTGCTCGTGGAGCGGCTTGCCGAAGGCCGTGCGGTCGAGCGCGTAGTCGAGCGCGATGTCGTGGCACCGGCGCGCCGCACCGAGCCAGCGCATGCAATGGGTGAGGCGGGCCGGGACGAGGCGGACCTGGGCGTATTGGAATCCCTTGCCGACCTCGCCGAGCACCGCGCTTGCGGGCAGGCGCACGCCGTCGAGGCGGACCTCGGCGTGTCCACCGGCAAAGCCCTCCGCCATGGTGCCGACCTCGCGCACGAGCGTGATGCCCGCCGTGTCCGGCTCGCAGAGGAACATGGTGGCGCCGTCCTCGTCGGCCATCCTGGCCATGATGATGTAGAGGCCGGCCCCGTGAGCGCCGGTGATCAGCCACTTGTGGCCGTCGATGACGAAGTGATTGCCGTCCCGGCGCGCCGTGGTCTTCAGCAGGCCCGGATCGGCGCCTGCGCCAGGCGCGGGCTCGGTCATCAGGAAGGACGAACGGATTTCCCCCGAGGTCAGCCGGGCGAGCCAGCGGGCTTTCTGCTCCTCGCTGGCGATCTCCTCGAGCATGTGCATGTTGGCCTCGTCAGGGGCCGAGAGATGCATGGCGAGCGGTCCGAGGAAGGAGTATCCGGCCTCCTCGAAGACGGCGGCGCGGCCGACGTGGCTGAGCCCGAGCCCGCCCCACGCCGTGCCGACTTGCGGGGCCAGCAGTCCGCGCGCGGCGGCGCGGGCGTTGAGTTCGCGGCGGAAGGCGTCGCTGATGTGGCCGGCGGCGCGGGGATCGCGCTCGAGCGGCAGCAGCTCCTCGCGCACGAAGGCGGCCGTCCGGGCCTTCAGGTCTTGCAAGTCGGCGGGCAGCGACAGATCGATCATCGGCGTCATATCCTTTCGGGGCTCGACATTCCCCCGTCATTGGGGACAGTGGAGGGGCTGGCGAGCGGCGGACCCGCACCAGAATGCGCGACGAATGGCAAAGTGAGAAGTGGCGGATGGGCGCACGAGGCGAGAGCACGGAGTTTTACCACTATCCCGGCGAAACCCTGGCGGAGGCCGCGGGTTTTCCGGCGCTGTCCTGGTTCAGGCCCGGTGAGGCCGGCCGGCCGCTCGTCGTCTTCGTGCCGGGGGCGCACCACCTGGCGCGCATCGCCTACGGCGGGCACGACGGCGCGCGGGCCGAGGATTTCCTGGCGCACTGGCTCGCCGAGCGCGGCTTTCCGTTCCTCGCCGCCTCCTATCCCGTCGCGACGCCGCGCGCGGCCATGCCGGGTCCGTTTCCCGCCTTCACCGCGCGGGACTGGGGCCGGCAGGTGGCGGCGCTGGCGCGGCGGACGGTCGAGGCCCACGGTCTCGCGCCCCGCCTCGTCGTGCTCGTCTGGAGCATGGCCGGCAAGATCGCCCAATCCGTCCACGAGGCGGCGCGGGAGGCGGGGCTTGCCGTCGATCTCGTCGTCGGCTTCGC
>JAGRKR010000645.1 GCA_020442225.1 Hyphomicrobiaceae bacterium
TTTCGAGTTCGCGACGGAAACGCGTGAGGAGCTGTACTACGACAAGGCTCGCCTCCTCGCCAACGGCGATCGCTGGGAGCGGCAGATCGCGAAGAACATGGCGCTCGACGCGAAGTATCGCTGAGAGGCCGGTGTCGCCGGGGCGCAAGCCGCCGGCACGGAACGAAGGGTACGCGGCCCGAGCCAGCGCCGGCCCCGATGGGGCGGCGGGCGAGGCGGCGGACTGATGCAAGCGCCCGCTCAGACCGGCCCGTCCGGACCGCCTGGGCGGACGTAAGGGATGGCCGGAGCGGCCGATGACACGGGGTGGCAGGACGAAATGGTCTTGACGGCGGCTTTCTTCTACCTGTTCGCCGGGTTGGCCGTGGCCTCCGGCATCATGGTGGTCCTCGCGCGCAATCCCGTGCATGCGGTGTTGTTCCTGATCCTGACCTTTTTCAACGCCGCGGGGCTGTTCGTGCTGCTTGGCGCGGAATTCCTGGCGATGCTGCTGATCGTCGTCTACGTCGGCGCGGTGGCCGTGCTCTTCCTGTTCGTGGTCATGATGCTGGACGTGGATTTCGCGGCGCTGCGGGCCGGCTTCATTCGCAACGCGCCGCTCGGTGCGCTCGTCGGCCTCGTGCTCGCGGCGGAGCTCGTGATGGTGGTCGGCGCCTGGGTCTTCAAGCCGGCGATCGTCGCCACCGTGAAGTCGTCGATACCCCCGGCCGGGGCGGGCATCTCCAATACCCGCGCGCTCGGGCGGATCATCTACACCGACTACATCTACTTCTTCCAGGCGGCGGGCCTCATCCTGCTCGTGGCCATGATCGGCGCCATCGTGCTGACGCTCCGGCACAAGGCGGGCGTCAAGCGCCAGTCGATCGCCGCACAAGTGGCGCGCCGTCCGGAAGACAGCATGGAGCTGGTCAAGGTGGCCCCCGGCGGCGCCGTGATGCCGAGCAACGAGCCGCGCAACTGAGGACCTGAGACGATGAGACGGTCGGGAGGGCTTGCCCCGTGGATCTATTGACGATTGGCCTCGGTCACTACCTGACGGTCGCGGCGCTGCTGTTCACGATTGGCATCTTCGGCATCTTCCTCAACCGGAAGAACGTGATCGTCATCCTGATGTCGGTCGAGCTCATGCTGCTGGCCGTCAACATCAATCTCGTGGCGTTCTCCGCCTTCCTCAATGATCTCGTCGGACAGGTGTTCGCGCTCTTCGTGCTTACCGTCGCGGCGGCGGAGGCGGCGATCGGCCTCGCCATCGTCGTCGTCTACTACCGCAACCGCGGCTCCATCGCCGTCGAAGACATCAACATGATGAAGGGCTGAGGGCGGATCTGACATGCTTTACCAGGCGATCCTGTTCCTGCCGTTGCTCGGCGCGCTGCTCGGCGGCTTTTTCGGGCGGCTCATGGGTCCGCGTCCGACGGAGATCGTCACGAGCTCGCTCGTCGGCATCGCCGCGGTGCTGTCGTGGATCGCGCTCTGGCGGGTCGGCTACGTCGGTGAGACGGCGCGCGAGCCGATCCTGCGCTGGGTGACGTCGGGCGAGCTGGACGTGATCTGGTCGATCCGCATCGATACGCTCACGGCGGTCATGCTGGTGGTGGTCAACACCGTGTCGGCGCTCGTGCACTTCTACTCGATCGGCTACATGCACGAGGATCCGCATCGCCCGCGCTTCTTCGCCTACCTGTCGCTGTTCACATTCGCCATGCTCTCGCTGGTGACGGCCAACAATTTCCTCCAGCTGTTCTTCGGCTGGGAGGGTGTCGGCCTCGCGTCCTACCTGCTGATCGGCTTCTGGTACGACAAGCCCGAAGCGAACGCGGCCGCCATCAAGGCGTTCGTCGTCAACCGGGT
>JAGRKR010000646.1 GCA_020442225.1 Hyphomicrobiaceae bacterium
GACCCGCTCGTCATAGACGCGGACCGGCACCACCTCCGCCGCCGTGCCGGTGAGAAACAACTCGTCGGCCGTGTAGAGATCGTAGCGGGCCATCTCCGTCTCGATCAGGTCGTATCCCGCCGCCAGCGCCAGCTCGATCACCGCCTTGCGGGTGATGCCGTTCAGCGCGCCGGCATGCACTGGAGGCGTGTAAACCACCCCGTTTTTGACGATGAAAATGTTGTCGCCTGTGCACTCCGCCACATAACCGGCCGCGTTGAGCATCACGCCCTCGTCCCCGTCCGCCGCGATCGCCTCCACCTTGGCCATCACGTTGCTCAGGTAGTTCAGCGATTTCACCGCCGGACTCAGCGTGTCGTGGGAGGGACGGCGCGTCGAGCAGGTCACCAGCTTGAGGCCCTTCTCGTAAACCTCGGGATCGTAGAGCGCGATGGTCGAGGCGATCACGATGATGGAGGCCCGTTTGCAGCGGTAGGGCGAAAGACCCAGTCCGCCGACCCCGCGCGTCACCACCAGCCGGATGTAACCATCATGCAGGTCATTGGCCCGGATCGTCTCCAGCACCGCCTCGGTCATGGCCGCTTTCTCGATCGGAATCGTGAGATGGATCGCCTTCGCCGAATCGTAGAGACGGTCGATATGCTCCTCGAGCCGGAAGACACGATCGTTGTAAAACCGAATCCCCTCGAAGACGCCGTCTCCATAGAGCAGACCGTGGTCGAACACCGAAATCTTCGCATCGGGTTCGTCGAACAGTTGGCCGTCGATGTGGATTTTCAGCGGTTGACTCATGGCAGGCGGAGTTGGGGGAGGGAAACGGGGTAAATTTGGGAAAAACACGACGCTCAGGACCATCGGAGGCGTGCGGAACCAACGGTTCGGCAGGCGCCGGGGGCGGGCGTCGACCCAAGCGGCTAATTACGCTCCGGCGCGGCAGGGCGTCAACTGACCAGACGGCCGTCCTTCAACTCCAGACGGCGATCTCCCGAGGCCGCCAGATTCGCGTCGTGCGTCACCACGAGCAGGGTGCGTCGCTGCTCATCGACCAGCGACAGGAGCAGGTCCATCACCCCGGCCCCCGTCTTCGAGTCGAGATTGCCGGTCGGCTCGTCGGCGAAGATCAGCGTCGGGCGCGAGGCAATGGCGCGGGCGATGGCAACACGCTGCTGCTCGCCGCCCGAAAGCTGGGTAGGATAATGATCGAGCCGGTGGCCAAGGCCGACCGCTTCCAGTTCCGCACGGGCGCGTGCCTGCGCATCGGCCTCTCCGGCAAGTTCCATTGGCGTTGCGACATTTTCCAGCGCGGTCATCGTCGGCAGCAGGTGGAAGGCCTGCAACACGATCCCGATCCGGCCACGGCGCGCGCGGGCGAGGCCATCCTCGTCCATCGCCATGAAATCCTGCCCGGCGACGGTCAGGTCGCCGCCGCTGGCGCGTTCGAGGCCCGAAAGCACCGCCATGAGCGAGCTCTTGCCCGAACCGGACGGGCCGAGCAGCGCAAGCACCTCGCCTTCGCGCACATCGAGGTCGATCCCGCGCAGGATTTCCACCGGCGCGCTGTCCTGGCCGAGCGTCAAGGTGAGATTGCGGGCGGAGATTGCCGGGCTGGCAGGGTTTTGACTTGTCACAGCCCGGCGATTGCATAGGTGAGGGGCACGAGCAAGGAGGCTCGCCGATGTCACTACGCCTTTTGTCGATTGCACCCGTCCTGCTGCTCGCCGCCTGCGGCGCGGAAGCGCCTGCCCCGAAACAGGAAGACGCGCTTGAAGCGCCGATGGAACAGCCGGTGATGGGGCCGGAACGCCGCATCCTTGCCTATGGGGACAGCCTGTTTGCGGGATACGGCGTTGACAAGGCAGACAGCTATCCCTCGAAGCTCGAAGCCGCCCTGCGCGCGCGCGGCATCAATGCGCGAGTGACCAATGCCGGGGTTTCCGGCGATACCACGGCGGCCGGGCTGCAACGGCTTGGCTTCACGCTGGATGCGCAGGCGGAAAAGCCGGACTTGTTCATCCTCGAACTGGGCGGCAACGATTTGCTGCGCGCCCTGAAACCGGCAGAAACCCGGTCGAACCTCAAGGCCATTCTCGATGAATTGAAGCGCCGCGACATAAAGGTGCTGATCATGGGCATGCGCGCGCCGCCCAATTTTGGCGAGTTCCAGGCCGAGTTCGATGCGATCTATGGCGACCTTGCCAAGCAATATGACGCCGCGCTCTATCCCTTCTTCCTCGAAGAGATTTACCAGCAGCCCGAACTGTTCCAGCGCGACCGCGTCCATCCGACGCCAAGCGGGATCGAGCAACTGGTCGGCGCAACGGCGGATGTGGTGAGCGAGGCGCTGCCGACGCCCGAATGATCAGAGCCGGGTGACCGCTCCATCCTTCACCCGCCACACTGCCGCTTCTTCTCGAATGGCATCGAATGGTGCGAGTTCGGTGCCGGTCATCCATACCTGCGCATCGCTGCTGCGCAGGCGGTCGAACAGCGCCTCGCGCCTCAGCGGGTCGAGATGCGCGGCGACCTCGTCGAGCAGCAGCAGGTTGGGGCGGCCCTTGGCGGCGAGTTCGGCATGGGCGAGGACGATGGCGATCAG
>JAGRKR010000060.1 GCA_020442225.1 Hyphomicrobiaceae bacterium
GGTGATGTAGCCGACGCAGCCCGTCGAGATGACGAGATCGACTTCGGCGAGCAGCTTGCGATCGGCCGCCGTCGGCTCGTCGTTCTCGAGGTCGGCGATGATGCCATCGTCGATCAGCCCGACCGCCTTGGCGTAGGTGACGGCGGCCGCGGAGCTGTCCATGCCGATGATGCGCACGTCGTCGTTGGGCGGCCAGCTCGCGTAGAAGCGCCGATCGTAGGCGACCATTTCCTCGGTCGTGAGATCGGGCATGCGACGCGAGGCATAGCGGTCGTAGAGCATGGGGAAGCTCAGGCCGTATTTCAGCAGTGCCGCGTTGATGCCGTAGGAGCAGCCGATGTCGAGAACGGTGATGCGGCGGCCCAGCGCTTCCTTGCGCGCACGCACCAATTGCTCGAAGACAGGGCCGGCCACGTCGGGAATGACGTAGTCGAGCGCCCCCAGGGTCACGAAGTAGAGCCGCGGGTCGGGCTCGATGTAGATGCGGTCGAAATCGGCTTTCGGGGCTCCGAACGTTCGCGAATATGTCCTGGTCATCGTCCAATCCTGTCTTTGCGCAGCCGTTCAGCCACGGCAAAGCCATGGCCGGAACCGGCGGCATCGACGCAATCTGTGCGCCATCTGAGCTGTCCGCTGCCCAAATACGGGCAAGCTGCGCTGCGTGAGGCAACGCGCACGGACGGACGACCAGTTGCTCGAGGAACCGCGCAGATTACGACGCTTCCCGCAACCGGCCATGGGTGGCGGCACACGTCACTGCGGAGGTGCCGAACCCAGGTCTCAATGGTGGGCGGTACTGGGATTGAACCAGTGACCCCTCGCGTGTGAAGCGAGTGCTCTCCCGCTGAGCTAACCGCCCTCTGCCGCGCGTGGCTGGCGACATGAGGCCCCCAATAAACGGATCGGGGCGCTCCCTGTCAAGTTGGGCCGCCCCCGAGCCACCCCGACGTCCTTGGGACGCGCCGGCAGGCGCTGCCCCTGCTCCGCCCCCGAGCTAGTGAACCAGCCGAAAACTGGCGGCGATACGTTGCATCTCCCCCAGAAGTTGGGGCGCGCTCGTGCGCGGATAGAAGCCGACGATGCGGAAGTAGCCGCCGGCCTTGCCCTTCAGCAGCACCTGGTAGACGACGATCTCGACATTGGCGCGCTCGTCGCGCGCATGCGCCGTCAATTCCACGCCGTCGAGGCCGCCGATGCGCACGACCCTGCTCTCGATCACGCGCAGATCGCGTACCGTTTCGAGCTGGCTCATCGCCCGCTTCGCCGTTGCCTCGAGATCGACCACGGGCCGCTGGTCCAGCGACGGTGCCACGATCAACACGGGTTGCTCGGCACCCGCCGTCACGTCGCGTGGCTTGCCATCGATGGAGAAGAGTTTCGTCGTACCGAGCAGCGTCGCAACCTCGCGAAAGCGGCCGAGATACTCGAGCCGGTAGGTGGACTTGGCGGTTGCGCGGCTCGCCGTCACCCGCGCGCCTTCGAGCGCGCGCTCGAGTCCGCTGAGCGTCGCCGTGCCATCGTCGAGCAACCCCTCGGGCACGTTCACGCTGACGAGTGCCGTCACCCCCGCCTCCTCGATCAGCAACAGCAGCTTGGCGTAGCGCCCGGCGGCGGTTGTCTGGCGGGCGCGCAGGTAGATGTGCTTGCCCGGGCGAGTGAGCGTGCCGGGACGCACATCGACGATGCCACGCTTCGATAGCGCCTCGGACGTGAAGCCCGCGGCCATGCGCTCGTAGACCGATCCCGGGAACTCCGCGATGACGATCGAAACCCCGAGCGCCTCGTTGGTGAAGCCGCTGAAGAGCGGGGATGGCTCGTAGCCCGCTGGCAAGGGCAGTGCGACGCGACTGTTCGGCGCTTGCTGCAGGGGCTGGGCGCCGGCACCGCCCATCGTCAGGCACGACAGGGCGAACGCCAGGAAAAAGGCTTGCCACCTCATGTCGGAGACCTCATGCACTTCCATATTCGGAGCGCGGGCGCTGGCAGGCCCGCACTCCGGAGCACCTTACACCGGGTTTGTGGCAGCGAGCAGGATACGGGCGCTCATGACGCGAATTGACATCCAAGCCATCGCCGATCTCATCCGCCGCGTCGCCGAGGAAGAGGTGCTGCCCCGCTGGCGGAACCTCGCAGACGGCGACGTGACGCAGAAGGACGCGGCGGGCGATATCGTCACCGTGGCCGACCGGGCTGCCGAGCGGGCCTTGAGCGCGGCGCTCGTCGCCAGCTATCCGACGACGCGCGCCATCGGCGAGGAGACCGTCGCCGAGCGCCCGGACCTGCTGAGTTTGCTGGGCTCGTCCGAAACCGTGTGGGTGATCGATCCGATCGACGGTACACGCGCCTTCGCGAGCGGCAGCGCCCAGTTCGACGTCATGCTCGCGCTGGTGCGCGGCCCCGAGATCCTGGCGGGATGGATTTTCGCCCCGGTGGCGGGTGCGATGCACATGGCCGAGCGCGGCGCCGGCGCCTGGCGCCAGGACGCGGGCTCCCCCCTCGTCCGTCTGGCGCCAGAGCTGCCACGCGATCCGGCGAGCCTGCACGGTGTCTACGGCCGCAAGCGCCTGAGCCCCGAGGCCCGCAAGGCGCTCGAGCAGCGTGGCCGGGCCTTCGCCTCCCTGCGACCGGCGATCTCCGCCGGCCAGGACTATGCCCGGCTCGTCAGCGGCCACCGCCATTTCGCGCTCTTTCAGCAGACCTACCCGTGGGATCACCTGCCCGGCCTCGGCATCGCCCAGGAGGTCGGCTTCGTCCATGCCAAGCACGACGGGACGCCCTACCGGCCCGGCGACAGCGACGGCGGCCTGCTGATCGCCCCCGATCGCGACACCTGGCGGCTGTTGAAAGAGCGCCTGCTCGATTGAGCGTGGGACTCGATTGAGCCCGGGATTGGCTCAGCCGCGCGCCGGCCAGGGCACGCGCGACAGACAGCCGACGAGCCGGGCGATGCGCAGATCGTCGAATGCCGCCCACAGCCGCAGGATCACAGCGTCATCGTCCGGTCCGGCCTTGCCGCGATACCACCGGTGAAGCGCCTCGACGAGCGGCCCCAGGGCGGGCAGCAGCTCGCTCGTGCGCAGGTCGCCGGGCGTCCAGCCGAGCAGAAGGGCCGCCTTCGTGAAAGCCTCGTGATCCCCGGTCGTGCCGGCCAGCGCCTCCAGGCGCCCCAGACGCTCGAGGTCCTCGCGGGCGAGCTGCTGGCGGAAGACGCCGTCCGCACCCTCCGCTTGCTTCGTCAGCCGTTCGATGAGTTGCATGTCGCCTCCGTGTGTGGCCGAGGAACGATTGCATCCGGTCGGGTTCCAGCATATTCCAAATTGCGAATATGCGAACATGCGGAATACCGCAGTGCCGATGGCGAGGGAGGACTGACCACCATGACCGCGCTCAAGGACTTCTTATTGCAGAACCCGCCGTTGTCGCTTGCGCTCGGTGGGCTGGCCATCGGCTTTCTGTTCGGGTTCCTGGTCTATCGCACGAACTTCTGCACGATGGGCTCCATCTCGGACATGATGACGTTCGGCGACTATCGCCGCTTCCGGGCCTGGCTGCTCGCCGGCGCCACAGCCATGCTGGGGACTCAGCTTCTGCAGTATTATGGCGCGGTGTCGCTGACGCGCTCCATGTACCTCGGCGCCAACCTCAACTGGTTCGGCAATATCGTCGGCGGTCTCCTGTTCGGCTTCGGCATGGTCTTCGCCGGCGGCTGCGCCAGTCGCAACCTCGCACGTGCCGGCGGCGGCGACCTGCGATCCCTGCTCTCTCTCCTGGTCGTCGGGCTCTTCGCCTACATGGCGATCGGCGGATTGCTCGGTCCCATCCGCGCCACGCTCGAGCAATGGACGACATTGAGCCTGGCGCCCCTGAAATTGCCCTCACAGAGCCTCGGTGACGTGCTGTCCGTCGTCGCCGGGCTCTCCTCGCGGCAGGCGAGCCTGATCATGGGTTCCGTCATCGCTCTTCTGATGGCCCTCTACTGCTTCAAGGACGCCAGCTTCCGCAGCTCGCCCGTCCACGTCATCTCCGGGCTCGGCATCGGCCTCTGCGTAGTGCTCGGCTGGGGCCTGACCGGCCTCGCCTTCGACGAAATGGCGGAACGGCCGACTCAGCCCATCTCGCTCACCTACGTGCGCCCGACGGGCGACGCCATCGAATGGCTGCAACGTTTCACCGCGGCGCGCATGCCAGGCTTCGGCGTCGCCAGCGTGTTCGGCGCCATGCTCGGCGCCTTCATCGCCGCCATCTCGATGGGCCGCTTCCAGGTCACGACCTTCTCCGACAAGGGCGACACCCTGCGCAATCTGTTCGGCGCCATGCTCATGGGCATCGGCGGCGTGATGGCGCTCGGCTGCACGGTCGGACAGGCGATCACGGGCATTTCCACGCTCGCCATGGGCTCTTTCCTCACATTCGCCGCCATCGTCGTCGGCGGACGCTGGGGCATGAAGGTCTTCGAGCGCATCCTGCTCGGCGACGACTGAGCGGGCATCTTGCCCTCGCGCGAATTGCTCGGCAGTATGTCCGGACAACAGCGGGAGGGACGAGATGGCGGTCGGCACTGATGCGTGGGACGAGACATTCGACGTGGTCGTGGTCGGCTATGGGTTCGCCGGCGGCGCCGCGGCCATTTCAGCCCACGACGCTGGCGCGCGCGTCCTGTTGATCGAGAAGAACGTCGATCCCGGCGGCACCTCCATCTGTTCGGCCGGCGGCATCCGCATCGCCAAGGACGCCGGCGAGGCGCTCACCTATCTCGAGGCGACCAACGCCGACACGACGCCGCGCGAGACACTGAAGGCGCTCGCCGACGGCATGGCCACGATCACCCCATGGGTCGAGGGGCTTGCCAAGGCCGCCGGCGCGGAGACCATCGTGAGCTGGATGCCGGCCAACTACCCCTTCGAGGGGTATCGCACGTTCGGCTTCCTCTCCATCGCCGAGATCCCCGGCCACGACATTCTCACCGCCTACCCCAACGCGCGCGGTCTGAGAGGCGGCACGCGCTTCTTCACCGTCGTCGATCGCAATGTGCGCAAGCGCGACATCGAGGTGCGCTTCGCCTGCGCCGCCACACGCCTGATCAAGGGAGCTGAGAACCGCGTCGACGGCGTCGTAGTCCAGACGAAGGACGGCAGCACCCGGCGCATCCGCGCTCGCGGTGGTGTGGTCCTGGCCACCGGCGGCTTCGAGGGCTGCGACACCATGAAGGCGCAATACTGGCAGGGCAAGCCGGTGCTGCCGCAAGCCTACCGGCTCAATACCGGCGACGGCATTCGCATGGCGCAGCAGGCCGGCGCCGACCTCTGGCACATGTGGCACTATCACGGCAGCTACGGCATGCGCCACGAAGGCTACCCCTATGCCATCCGCCTCGTGAAGCTGCCCGACTGGATTCCCGGCGATACCGAGCCGGATTTCGAGATCCCCGCCTTTTTCCGGGCGAAGACCGACTACGCCATGCCCTGGATTGTCGTCGACAAGCTCGGGCGCCGCTACATGAACGAGTATCCGCCCTACGTGCAGGACACGGGGCACCGCGACATGGAGCCCTATGACGCCACGACCCAGCAGTATCTGCGCATCCCGTCGTGGCTGGTGATCGATCAGGAGGGACTGGATCGCGGCCAGCTCGGCCTTGCGACCTACAATGACCCCGAGGTCTCCTATGTCTGGAGCGCCGACAACAGCAAGGAGATCGAGAACGGGCTGCTGAAGCGCGCCGATACACTGGCGGAGCTCGCGGGCATCATAGGCTGCGAGGCAGCCGAGCTCGAGGAGACCGTCGCACGCTGGAACAGTTTCTGCGAGCGGGGGGCCGATCCCGACTTCAGCCGCATGCCGAAGTCGCTCGTGGCGATCAAGTCGCCGCCCTACTACACGACGGAGCTCTGGCCCATGGTCGGCAACACCCAGGGCGGCCCCGTCCACGACGCGGCCTTCCGCATCCTCGATCCCTTCGGCGAGGTGATCCAGGGGCTCTACGAGGCAGGCGAGCTCGGCAGCGTTTTCGGCCACCTCTACCTGTCCGGGGGCAACCTCGCCGAATGCTTCGTCGGCGGGCGCATCGCCGCCACACATGCAGCCGCCCGCGCCAAAGCGAGCGCCTAGCCCATGACACGCTACGCCCTGGTGACCTTCGACGTCTACTCGGCCCTGTTCGACATCGCCGGCAGCCTGACGCC
>JAGRKR010000647.1 GCA_020442225.1 Hyphomicrobiaceae bacterium
GCGCTGCCGGGGGTGGCGCTCCGGGTCTGCGACGGGGAGGGGCGCGCGCTGCCGCCCGGCGAGGTCGGGGTGCTGGAGGTGCGCGGGCCGAACGTGTTTCCGGGCTACTGGAACCTGCCGGAGAAGACCGCCGCCGAGTTCCGCGCGGACGGCTATTTCATTACCGGCGATCTCGCGACCATCGCCGCGGACGGCTATGTGAGCATCGTCGGCCGGGCCAAGGACCTGATCATCTCGGGCGGGCTCAATGTCTATCCCAAGGAGGTCGAGACCGCTCTCGACGCCCTGCCCGGCATCGTCGAGAGCGCGGTGATCGGCGTGCCGCATCCCGATCTCGGCGAGGCGGTGGTCGCGGTGGTGACCGGCACGGGCGAGCCGGGCGACCTGGCCGGGGCGCTGCGCGACCGGCTGGCGGGGTTCAAGATCCCCAAGCGCGTGCTGCGCGTCGAGGCGCTGCCGCGCAATGCCATGGGCAAGGTGCAGAAGAACCTGCTGCGCGAGCGTTTCGCGGGGCTCTTCGACGGCTGATACCGCCTTCGGGGGTTGCGCCCGGATTGCCGCCGTTCCGCGTGCCGGTCAGAAGCGGAAGTTGAGCGCCAGCGCGGCGCGGGGCGGGGCGCCGCTGTCCTCGGTCAGCGAGAGGTCGAGCGCATCCCCGGGGGCGAGGCGGTGCGAGGCCTCGAGGCGCAGGGAGGCGGCCTCGGCGCCGTCCGCCCGGAGCGCACCGCCGAGCTCGACCGCGAGAGGATGTTGCGGCGATGTGAGCACCCACACCACTTTCTTGACATCCATAGCAATCTTAGATGATCTTATCATCAGATTGATAAACTCAGGTAAGTTCTCTATGGATGCCCTCCGGAACCCCTTCGCACCAGGTGCAGGGACCCCGCCGCCCAAGCTAGCCGGCCGCGACGACATCCTGCAACGCACGGAGATTACCCTCGAAAGGGTCAAGGCCGGACGGCCAGCAAAATCGTTCATCGTAGTCGGGCTGCGCGGCGTGGGAAAAACGGTCCTACTGAACGAGGTGTACGAACGCGCGACTTCGCTCGGCTACGAAGCCGTCCAAATAGAAGCCCGCGAGAGCACGAACTTACCGCAGCTTCTCATTCCTAAGCTCCGCCAAATCCTCCTGCGCCTCGACAGGCTGCAGCAAGCCACCGAGGCGGGGAAGCATGCGCTTCGGGTGCTCGCCGCATTTGCCAACAGCGTGAAGGCTACGATTGGTGACGTGGAGTTCGGGCTCTCAATAGAACCCGACCTCGGATCGGCCGACAGCGGAGACTTGGAGGCTGACTTAGCTGATCTCTTTGAGGAGATTGGACGAGCCGCCAAGGCGAAGGGAACGGCGATTGCTATTATTATCGATGAACTCCAGTATCTCAATGAGGCTGAGATGAGCGCATTGATAATGGCTCTTCACAGGGTGCAGCAACGGCAGTTGCCAGTCGTGATGATGGGAGGTGGTCTACCACAGATATTGGGCCTCGCTGGGCGCTCCAAGTCATATGCGGAACGACTATTCGACTACCCAAGAGTGGGTGCTCTTGAGCACGACGACGCACGCGCCGCACTCGTCGAGCCAATAGTACGCGAAGAATGCAAAATTGACCGCGATGCCGTTGACGAGATCGTCGCAAAGACGTCCGGATACCCCTATTTTCTCCAGACTTGGGGGCACTACTCCTGGAACAGGGCGGCCAAGGACGCCATCACCAAGCTTGATGTCGAGGCGGCCACTGATGATGCACTCCGAAGCTTGGACGAAAGCTTTTTCCAAGTGCGATTCGATCGGCTGACAAACGCGGAGAAAGACTATCTCTTCGCTATGGCGGAACTGGGACCAGGACCGCACAGATCGGGCGACATCGCTGGGAAGCTAAAGAGGAAAGTCGAGAGCGTTGCGCCAACGAGGAACTCTCTGATAAAGAAAGGAATGCTATTCAGTCCCTCACATGGAGACACCGCGTTCACCGTGCCAATGTTTGATCAATACTTGAAGAGAGTGCGTGCCTAGCCATCCATCTTCAACGCGCTGATGAAGGCCTCTTGCGGGATTTCGACGCGGCCGAACTGGCGCATCTT
>JAGRKR010000648.1:0-755 GCA_020442225.1 Hyphomicrobiaceae bacterium
CACGCTCACCGTGCCGCAGGCTGCGGCCTGAGGCGATCCAGCTCGCTGCGGAGTTCCCCCTGCCGGTCGCGCAGGCCGTCGGCGCGTTCCTCCATGTCGGCGATCCGTGCCGCCCACCCGTCGGCGCCGAGCCGTCCCACCACCTCGAGGCGCGTGACGACGTTGACGGAGAAATCGGGAAAATGGAAGGCGACGAGCCGGTTGTTGCGCCCGAGCGCCATCCAGCCGTCGATCGCCACGTCCTCGCCGACGATCTTGAAGCCTTGCAGCTCGACCTTGTGCCCCTTGCCCGTGCCCTTGGCGATGTCGAACTGCAGGATCGCCGAGCGTCCCGGCAGCTTCCGCCAGGCGACGTTCTCCAGCACCAGCTCGGTATTGGTGAGATCGGCGCGGACGCTCGTCTCGGGGGCTCCGGTGGCCGACTGCCGCAGCGTCAACTCGACGGGAATGTCGCCGATGACCACGTGGTCGATCTCCAGGCCGAGCTGCTTGCGATCGGCCGCGTCGAGCAGCGCCGAGAGCCGGAGGGGGGGCTGGCGGTCGGGGCTGGCGCCAAAAATGCGCTGCCATGACAGCTTCGCGCTGACGCCTTGCAGCAAGAGGTCACCCTTCGCCTCGATGGCGCGCTCGGTCAGGTCGAATACGACGCTGCCACCCTGGAGATCGAAGTCGCCGAGGATGTTGCGCGCCCGCGTCTCGGTGACCTTGACGCGCCCGAGCATCCGCATGTCCTCGAGGCGCACGTCGAGCTTGAG
>JAGRKR010000648.1:844-6370 GCA_020442225.1 Hyphomicrobiaceae bacterium
AGATCGAGCGCTTCGTCGGCGGAGCCCTGGGCCCGGAAGGCGATCTCGCCGATGGACGTGGGCTGATGAACGTCCGCGATGGTGAAGCGCCCGTCCGTCACGCGGATGGCCCGCCCGTTGCCGAGCGCCAGTGTGCCGGTCGGCGCCACAAGCTCGAACACGGCTCCTTCGAGGCGGGCGGTCACTTGCGGCAGGTGCAGCGGCGGCTGGCCATCGAGGTAGTTGACCACGAGTTGCTCGCCCTTGATCTCGAGCGAGATGTGAAACCCGCCGTCGCTGGGCGCCCTGCCGGCCGCGGCGCCAGGGGAGTTGGCGATCGTAAAGCGCCCGCCGAGAACCTGCCCCGCCGAAACGTGCGCGCGCAGCCAGTCCCGCCCACCTGGAGCCAGGGCATGCGGCCAAACGGCAGCAAGTGTCTTGACGGGCATGGCGCCGACGACGCCGGAAAGCTTGAGCTGGGGCGACGTGCCGAGCTGGCGGACATCACCAGTCATGGCGAAGGCCGCGCCGCCGAACTCGAGCCGCGCCGTCTCCAACCGGAGCGTGTCCGTGGCAGCGAGGATGCGGCCGGCGAGCTGGAGCCGGTCGATGGCGAACGTCGGAGAGCCCGGTTCCCGCCCCGCCAGTCGCCCCTCTTTTGCGGCCAGATCGAAGCGCCAGTCGCCGACGCCCGCATCCGGCCCGACTTGCTTGACCAGTCCCGCGAACCGCACGTTGCCCCAAGCACCCGACAGAACGGATTCGGCGACCTGGATCTCGCCTGGCTTCGCGCGCTCGTAGCGCAACACCACATCGCCGCCTTCGATCGCCAGTGCCTCGCCGGCGGCCTTGCCGACACGGATATGGCCCGGCCCGAGCACGAGGCGCGTGCTGGTGGCCTGAATGTCGCCACGCCGGTCGAGGGTCAGCACCATGTTGAGCTTGACGCGACTGTCGAGCGCGCGCAGCCCAGCCAGTCCATCCAGTGACGCCGCGAGCCGCGCCGGCACCAGCCCGTCGGCATCCAGGGAGATGGTCAGGCTCTTCTGCTTCTGCGAATCCTCGGCGCGGAACACCAGCGTCCACGGCTCGCCGTCCGACATGACGCGCGCCTTGCCCGTGATGATCGAGCGCTTCTGGCGGTGATCGAGCTGAATGATCATGCTCGGCACACGCCACGCCGTCTGCTGTCCCGGGCGATCCAACACCACCACGGCGTCGCGCAGCCCGAAGCTCGTCAGGAACGAGGCGGCATCGTTGCCGCTGCGCGCGCGCTCGGAGGCGCGTGACAGCATCTGGGCAAGATCGATCCGCCGGCCGCCGCCCTCATCGGGACGCGCCGGCGCCGCCGTGGCGGGTGCAGCCGGTGCCGCTTGCGGCGGCTCCCGGCCATTACCCGGGCGCTCGTTGTCGGCACCGCGTCCGAAGCTCAGCGTCAGGCCGCCCTCCGGAGTGTAGGAGACCAGCAGCCGCGGCTCGATGAAATCCACCTGCTTGGGCGCGATGCGGCCGTGCATGAGCGCCTCCGTGCTCAGCCTCACGGCCGCCAGCGGCGCGCGCGCCACGACATCGCCATCCTCGTCGCGCAGGGCGACGTTGCGCAGGCGGAGCCGCACGCCGCCCCATCGACCACGCTGCAGGATGACGCTGCCGATGGCGACCCGGACGCCTGCGAGCTCGGTGTTGATGGCGCTCTCGAGCGGCGCGATGAGGAACGGCACGGGCACCGGTCCTCGCAGCAGCGCCACGTAGAACCCGACGGCGATCAGGCCGCACAGCAGCACGAGCCCGGCCAGTCCCTCGAATACGACCAGACTGACACGGCGCGCCCTGCTCTTCCTCGGTGTCGGCAGGACGACCGTTGGCGCGCGGCGCGCAACCGTGATCGAGCGGGACTTGCGGTCCGGCTCGACGACGATCAGGTCGCGTCCTGTCCCCTCGCGCGTTTCGCTCACGCCACCCCTGCCCTGCGAGACGAGTCGCCCCGGGGATGCCTGAGGCAGCGCCCTCGAGCCCACTCGACAAGTTACAGCCACCGTTGCCGATGGCGTTCTACCGAACGGTGCAGCCTGGACGCGCGGCGCGAGCCACGAACCGCCCCCAACGGACTTGCACCACCAAACTCAACGCGAACGGAACCCCCTGGCTGCGTCTGCAGGCGCCATGCACACCGAACCTCCCGCGAACGCGCCAAGGCGCTCCCGAGAGTGCTGGCGCCCGTCGCCGCAGGCTACGCGCCGATCCCCGCCGTCCCCTGGCGAATCGTCGCTTGTGATCCTAAAGCCGATCCGACATCGTACGTGGGAATACCAGCGCAAAAATGGCGACATTTAGAAGGCGGAGGCAGCATGATCGAGGCAGGTGGCGCGGCTCCGGGGTTCTCGCTCCCCGGCGACGACGGCAAGACCGTTTCCCTCACCGGGTTCAAGGGCAAGCCCGTGGTGCTGTACTTCTACCCGAAGGACGACACCTCCGGCTGCACCCGCGAAGCGCTCGATTTCACGGCGGACGCCGCAGCGTTCCGGGCGCTCGGTGCGGTCGTCGTCGGGGTATCGCCCGATGGGGTCAAGAGCCATCAGAAATTCAAGCAGAAGCACGCACTCGACGTGCTTCTGGTGGCCGACGAGGAGAAATCGCTCGCCGAGGCCTACGGTGTGTGGGTGGAGAAGTCCATGTACGGCCGCAAATACATGGGCGTCGAGCGCTCGACCTTTCTGATCGGTGCCGACGGCAGGATTGTGAAAGCATGGCGCAAGGTGAAGGTTCCCGGCCATGTGGCGGACGTGCTGGCAGCGGCAAAAGAACTCGCCTGACGGCAGGTAAATTGTGATGGCAGCGCAGCAGGACACGGCGTCGGCGGGAAGTCCGCCGCCCTGCCTGGCCACGGCTGCCATTGCCGCGCTTGCCGCCTCCGATCTCGATGAAAAGTGCCGTTTGACCACGCAGATGGCCGGCCGCTGGGAGGCCCGGCAACTCTCGCTCATTTCCAGCCATGCAAGCAGACTTGCACCGCCGGAGCGGCCCGGAAGGCCATCAAAGCCCGATCTGGTGCCCCCTCACCTCGTACCCCGCCGCTCGATCCGCAGCGAAAAAGGCATGATTGCGCTCCTGCATGCCATCGCCCATATCGAACTCAATGCCATCGATCTGGCACTCGACATCATCGCCCGCTTTGCCCGATTTTCCATGCCGCGTTCCTTCTATGACGGCTGGGTGATGGTGGCACGCGAGGAGGCCAGGCATTTCAGCCTGCTGCGCAGCCGGCTTGCCGATTACAATGCTGCCTATGGCAATCTTCCCGCCCATGACGGGCTGTGGGAGGCTGCACAACGTACCGGCCACGACCTGATGGCCCGCCTTGCGGTCGTGCCGCTGGTTCTGGAAGCCCGCGGCCTCGACGTCACCCCCTCCATGATCCGCAGCCTGGAGGACGCCGGCGACCGCCATTCGGCCGCCGTCATCGCCATCATCTACCGGGACGAGAAGCGCCACGTCGCCTTCGGGGCCAAATGGTTCCGCTTCCTCTGCGAGCGGGAGGGACGGCCGCCCGAGCCGACGTTCCACGCGCTCGTGCGCACGCATTTCCGCGGACGGATCAAGCCGCCGTTCAATGATCGCGCCCGGTCGGAGGCCGGCCTGACGCCCGGCTTCTACCGCCCCCTCGCGGCAACCGGTCACACGCTCTGATCGCAGCGATGACGCGCCGTCGCCGCCGCAGGACCGCTCCTGTTCCCTGAGACTCGCAGGACTTACGACCACAAGGGGAGCGTATCTGGCGGACGGGCATGGCCACCGCCTTCCGCGAGTTGCAGTTACTCCACATGCCGCTGAAAGACGTTGGTAAGGGAAGAATTCGTTAGCGGCTGGTCGCCATGATCGTGCTAAACTAACTGGTTGAAAGGACGTCGCGCCTATCATGTTTGGGTGGCGGCTCGCCCCGCCGTACCACGACGGAAGGCAGGCGCGCGCCCGTTGAACGGCGGGACCTAGATCGAAGGGTGCGCTCGACCGCGTGTCTTCGGGTCCGCACGGCCACGGATCGAGGCGCCGTGCCGGCCTGATGCGGTGAGGCGTGCCGAACGTGTTGACAAGGCCTCAATTGGTCTGGACGATTGGCGATGGTCAAGATCACTGGGCGTGATCGGGAGTGGGTCTGAATGAATGCGCCTCGCGCACACGGCGCCCGCCTTTCGTCGATCGACATCGGCCAGCACCGAAACCGCTGCGGCCAAGCCCCAAGAGAGGCGCTCGACTGATGGCTTTCGAGAAGCACGGAAGCGACGATGACGGCGCTGTCGGAGAGCGGGGCGGCGATTTCCGTGCCGAGTCCACGGGCGACAGAGGCTTCAACGGCAAGCACGCCAGCTCGCCCCCGCCGGCCGCGCGCACCACCAACCTCAAGCCACAGCCCGAGCCGGCCAGGGATCGCATCGACCCACCCGCTCCGTCGCCGACCGCCGAGCAATCCTCCAGCACCCCCAGCAAGACCGAGCCGGCCGCGCCAGCCGCGCCGCCGGCCAAGCCGCGACGCCCCCTGAAGGCGATCATCCTGCCGGCCGTCGGCATCGTGCTCCTGCTGGCCATCGCCATCTACGGCTTCTACTGGCTGACCTACAGCCGCTATATCATCGTCACCGACGATGCCTACGTGCGGGCGGAAATCTCGATCGTCGCCCCCAAGGTGTCTGGCTACGTCGCCAAGGTCGCCGTCAGGGACAATGCCCGCGTCAAGGCCGGCCAGCTCCTCGTGCGCATCGATCCCGGCGACTTTCGGATTGCGCTCGACGCGGCCATGGCCCGCCAAGCCACCCAGGATGCCGCCATCGAACGCATCGGCCGGCAGATCATCGCCCAGGACGCCAGCATCGCCCAGGCCGAGGCGCAGCTTCGCGCCGCCAGGGCGGATCTGACCCGCACCATCGCGGATCTCGATCGCACACGGCGCCTCGCCGCCAAGGATTTCTCGAGCCGCAAGACTCTCGACACGGCGCGCAGCGACCATGCCCGCGCCGTGGCGCAGGTGCAGAGCGCCGAGGCGCTCGTGCTCGCCGCCAAGAACCAGAAGGGTGTGCTGGCGGCTCAGCGGATCGAGGCCGAGCGCCTGAAGGCGGAGCTCGCGACGCAGATCGCCAAGGCCCAGCGCGATCTCGATGCGACGGAGATCACCGCCCCCTTCGACGGAGTTGTCGGCAATCGCGCCATCGCGGAAGGCCAGTACGTGCAGCCCGGTACGCGCCTGATGGCGCTGGTGCCGCTCTCCCAGGTGTTCATCGTCGCGAATTTCAAGGAAACCCAGCTCGAGCGCCTCAAGGTCGGCCAGCCCGTGCGGATCGCGGTCGACGCCTTCTCGCGGCTCGGCGTCACCGGCACGATCGAGAGCTTCTCGCCGGCCTCGGGCTCGCAGTTCTCGCTGCTGCCGCCGGACAATGCCACCGGCAACTTCACCAAGATCGTGCAGCGCCTGCCGGTGCGCATCAGCGTGCCGGCCGACGTCGCGGCCAAGCTCATGCTGCGGCCGGGCCTCTCGGTCATCGTACGCGTGGACAC
>JAGRKR010000649.1 GCA_020442225.1 Hyphomicrobiaceae bacterium
GCCAGCTTCGACGACGATCGCAAGAAGGTGCTGATCTGGGGGGCGGGTCCGCCGGGCGTAGCGCTGCTCGAGGCGCTGCGGCGTTCCGGCGACAGCCTGCCCGTAGGCTTCCTGGACGACCAGCCCTCGCTGTGGGGACAGTCTCTCAGCGGCATCAAGGTCTACAAGCCGGAGAAGCTCGACAAGCTGATCTCCCGCGACGGCGTCAAGGAGGTGTTGCTGGCCATTCCCGAATCGCACCGGCGCGAGCGGCGCAGCATCATCGCGCGTCTCGAGCCGCATGCGGTGCGGGTGAAGACGCTGCCCAGCATGGAGGACATCGCCTCAGGACGTGTTGCGGTCTCGGATCTCCGCCCGATCGACGTGATCGACCTGCTCGGGCGCGATCCTGTGCCGCCCGATCCCCGGCTCCTCGCCCGCAACATCACGGGCAAATCCGTGATGGTGACGGGTGCCGGCGGCTCGATCGGCTCCGAGCTGACCCGGCAGATCGTCCGTCAGAAGCCGGCCTCACTCGTGCTGCTCGAACAGTCGGAGGTAGCCCTCTACGAGATCGGGACCGAGATCACCGATCTCGTCGACAAGCTCCCGCTCACGGAGCGTCCCCAGGTGATTTCGACGCTCGGCTCCGTGCTCGACGGCGCCTTGCTGCGCGACGTGATCGCCCGCCATGGCGTGCAGACGATCTACCACGCCGCCGCCTACAAGCATGTCCCGATCGTCGAGCACAACACCGCCGCCGGCATCATGAACAACACCTTCGGAACGCGTACCTTGGCGGCCGTCGCCCGCGAACAGCGCGTCGAGCGCGTTGTGCTCATCTCGACGGACAAGGCCGTGCGCCCCACCAACATCATGGGCGCGAGCAAGCGCCTGGCCGAGTTGATCCTGCAGGCTCATGCCGACGACCCCGGCGCTGTCACGGTTTTCACCGCCGTGCGCTTCGGCAACGTGCTCGACAGCTCCGGCTCTGTCGTGCGTCGCTTCAGGAAGCAGATTGCCGAGGGCGGTCCCGTGACCGTCACCCATCCCGACGTCATCCGCTACTTCATGTCGATCCCCGAGGCGGCCGAGCTGGTGTTGCAGGCCGGCGCCATGGCTGCGGGCGGCGACGTCTTCTCGCTCGACATGGGCGAGCCCGTGAAGATCGATGCGCTGGCGCGCTCCATGATCCGTCTGATGGGCCTCGAGGTGCAGGACGAGACGGCGCCCGATGGCGACATCGCCATCTCCTATATCGGTCTAAGGCCCGGCGAGAAGCTTTACGAGGAACTGTTGATCGGCGGCGAGACGATCATGACCGAGCATCCTCGCATCGTGCGCAGCAAGGAGCCACACCTGAGCAGCGCCGTTCTCGAGCGCGAGCTGACCTTGCTCGAGGCCGCCTTGTCCCCGCTCGATGTCAGCGCCGTCCACAAGATCCTGCTGCGGACGGTCGAGGGCTACCACCCGGAGACCCGGCACCTGGACCGCGAGCCCGGCATGCCGCCGATCAGCCGCACGGTCCATTGAGACACCGAGGCCCGCAGCGTGGCCGTTCTGGCGACGCCATCTCGAGCAAGCCTTCGTGCGCCGGCGGGCGTGGCAATGACGGATTGCCCTCGGGGAGCCGGACGCGCTACTGTCCTCGGCACCAGTCCTCGAAACCGGCAGGATGAACCAGCCAATGACCGTTCGCTATCACCTGATCAGCTCCTTCACCTGACCCTGGGTTCAGCGCGCCGTGATCCTGATGCGCGCCAAGAAGGTCGAATTCGACGTCACGTACGTCAATCTGCGCGACAAGCCGGAATGGTTTCTCAAGCTTTCGCCGCACGGCAAGGTGCCGGTGCTGCAGGTCGGCGACGAGGTGCTGTTCGAGTCGAACGCCATCGCCGAGTTTCTCGACGAGACAGTCGCGCCCCGACTGCATCCTGAGGACCCCGTGAAGCGCGCTCGCAATCGGGCCTGGACAGACTTCGTGCCGACGTTCGCCGCGGCGATGGGCGGCGTCACCTACGCGGCGGACAAGGCGGCGGTCGAGGACGGTGTCGCGAAGCTCGCCGGTCCGCTTGCGCGGCTCGAGGCGGCGCTCGCCACGGAACGCAAGGGTGACGGTCCGTATTTCAACGGCGGTGCGCTCAGTCTCGTGGATGCCGCCTATGCGCCGTTCCTGCAGCGCTTCACGATCTGCGAGTCGGTGTTGAAGACCGGGCTGCTGGCCGGCTATCCGCGCGTGCAAGCCTGGGCGGCTGCGCTCCTCGCCGACACGCGCGTGACTTCGGCG
>JAGRKR010000650.1 GCA_020442225.1 Hyphomicrobiaceae bacterium
TGTCGACGGCCCTCGAACGCCGCATCCGGGCCTCGTGCGGTGGCGCCCACATCGCACGCCACCGCGCGATGCCGACGTAACGCACGGCCGGCCGCGCCCGCCCGGCGAGCCGCACGACCTCCCGTCCTGCCTCGATCTTCAGCGCGCTCGGCTTCGGCGACTGACGCAAACGCCGCCGGCCCAAGGGAAACGGCGCCGCTGGAGCGTGCTCCGTCCACAGCTTTCCCACAGCACCCACTCGCTCCCGAGGCTCGAATCTGATCCCACTGCGGCTGTGTAGCCGGGCGCGGGCTCTGGGCCCCCGTCGTGCGCGCAGGGGAGCCGACCATGGCCAATTTCACCACTCACATCGCGGTCGGCACCGTCGTCAGCGGTGCACTGGCAACGCTCACACTCGCCGCCGACGTGATCGCGCCGGAGAACCTAGTCGCCGTCGCCTTCGCCGGCACGCTCGGCAGCATCCTGCCCGACGTCGACCTCAAGGACTCCCGGCCGAGTCAGGCGATGTTTTCGGGCCTTGCCGTGTTCATGGCTTTCGCGATCCTGTTCACAATCGGCTACAAGTATTCGATAGCCGAAATGTGGATCATGTGGATCGGTACCTATCTCGGGATCAGATACGGCGCGCATTTCGTCTTTCACCGCATGTCGTATCATCGCGGCATCTATCATTCGGTGCTTGCCGGATTGTTCTTCGCCTGCGTGACGGCCGTCGTCTTCCATCACATGCTCGGCCGCCATCCCGGCGTGTCCTGGCTCGCCGGCGGCTTCATGTTCATCGGCTATCTCGTCCATCTGACGCTCGACGAGATGTACAGCGTCGACGTCATGGGCGCGCGCATCAAGACGTCGTTCGGCTCGGCGCTGAAGCTGTTCGATCACAAGCACCTCGGCCATTCCTCCGCCATGGCGATCGCCACGGTGCTCGTCTTCCTGCTGACGCCGCCCATGAAGCCCATGCTGGATGGCTTGACGTCGCGCTCGCTGTGGAAGGACCTGCAAGCGCGCCTGCTGCCGCGGGACAAGTGGTTCGGTGTCATCGCCAGCGCTCGCCGGCCGTCGGCGGGGACGGTCGGCGCGGGATCGCCCATCACCACGGGCGCGCTGCCGAAGCCTGAGCAGACCAAACCCGCCAGCCCGGCGGCCCGCTGAGCGGGAACGGCACAGCAGCGCTGTGCCCAGTCGTCGCGTGAGGGCCGGCCTCAACGGTTGGCGTGCAGTCCCGCCAGATAGTTGGATACGAGATCGTCCACGAGGAGCGCCGCCGCTTCCGTCGTCATCACCGACAACTTGTCTGCCGTCGACAGCGACGTGATGCCGTGCACACCTGCCCACAGCACGCGGGACGCGCGCTTGCAGCCGATATCGTCATTGGGGAACAGCGGCCGCATGGCCACCTCGACGCGCGCCATCGGGCCTTCGAGCTTGGCCTGATACCACGCCGGCAGGTCGAACCCGATGGGCATGTGGTGCTCGAACAGCAGGTTCCAGAGCCGACGGTGCTCGTGCGTGAACGCGAGATAGGCCGCTGCCAGCCGCCGCAGGTGATCAACGACCGTGCCTTCGGGCGAGACGCTGGCCAGGCGCACATCCAAGGCGTCGAGCACACGCGCCTCGACATGCAGGATCACGTCATCGAGGTTCTGGAAGACATTGTAGATAGTGCCGGGCGAGTAGCTGATGCGCTTGGCGATGTCGCGCGCGGACAGCCCTTTGAGCCCATGCTCTACGATGATCGCCTCCGCCGCCTCGAGGATGAGAGTGCGCAACTCCTCGTGCGTATGGATCGAGCGCCGTCCCATGACTGACCTCCGCACCCTAGACGTCTAGTTCGACCGTTACATTAGAAGCAATGAATACCGTTCTGCAATGATTCCTTGACTGTGGCGCTCGCACGACCCCGCAGGCGCGCAAAAAAAAGGACCCGGCAGGGGGCTGCCGGGTCGAAGTGTCAAGTCGAGAGTAGCGCAGGGCCTCGCTCGCGGGGAACGAGCGGGGTCTCGGATCAGCAGTTGCCATCCTGCTTCTGCACCGAGCCCATGCGCGGGCTCAGGTAGAACTTCTCCTTCAACGTCACGCCGCCGATCAGGAACTTGCCGGTGGGCGGCGTGTAGAAGTACTCGACCTCGGCGATGATGACGTGCGTCATGGGCGTCACCAGATTGCTCGGCAACGAGTAGCTCGCGCCTTGGGCGTACTGCGTGCCGCCCTGGTAGGCACAGCTCCACTGGACTTTCACCTGGCTGTTCGAGTCCGCCAGCACCGCCACCAGCGAGATCTTGAGCGGCGCCGTCGGGTACGGCTTCATGAGCTGCTCGACGATCTTCATGATGTCGTTGAAGTCGCTCGTCGTGATCTTGTCGGTCTGGGCCACGAGATCGGCGGTGGCGCTGGCGATCTGCGTCACGCGCCGGTCGATGGTCAGCGCCTGGCTGAACTCGAGCGTGCCGAGCAGCAGCGTGGCCAGGATGGGCACCAGCAGGGCGAATTCCACGGCGGCCATGCCGCTGCGATCGCGCCTCAGACGCCGGAGCCATCGCACCAGCCGCGACGGTCGAGCCGTGCTTGTTGCCTCGAAAGTCATTGTCTTCGTCCTTCCTGTCGCGCCGCCCGGCGCCTGCTCATATCTCGATCGATCGACGCAGTTGGCGTCCGGCTCAGTTGAAGGGCTCGTTGCGGAAGGCGGTCGCAGCCTGGATCAGTCGCGCGCCACTCGCCATGTTTCCGAGGCTGATGAAGGGCATCAGCTTGGTCATGTCCCACTCGTAGAATGCGGTGACCAGCACGACGTCACCCCCCGAGCCCGGAGCGAACGAAAAGCCGGTGCCGAGATTGCCGGAGCCATCGAGCCCCGGAGGCTCGTTGCCTTGGATGCTGGAGAAGCTCGGGAACGAGCGGACGTCGACGCGCAGCTTTCCGGAGCAATCGACGAAGCTCGGCATGCGCCCG
>JAGRKR010000651.1 GCA_020442225.1 Hyphomicrobiaceae bacterium
GAGACCGAGCTCTTCCACAAGGGGATGCTCCTCTATAACGGCGCGAGCGCGCGCTACGCGGCCCATGACGCCGGCACGGTCATCGCCGTCGAGGGCTATGTCGACGTGGTGCGCATGGTCTCGGCCGGCTTCGCCCATACGGTGGCGCCGCTCGGCACCGCGCTCACCGAGCGCCAGCTCCAGATCCTGTGGCGCATGGCGGACGAGCCGATCCTCTGCTTCGACGGCGACGCGGCGGGCCTCAGGGCAGCCAACAAGGCTGCCGATCTGGCGCTGCCGCTGCTCCAGCCCGGCAAGAGCCTGCGTTTCGCGCTGCTGCCGCCGGGCGTCGACCCGGACGATCTCATCCGTCGCGACGGGCCGGAGGCAATGCGCGCCATCATCGCGGCGGCGCGTCCGCTGGTCGATCTGGTGTGGAGCCGCGAGACCGACAGCGCCGTCTTCGACACGCCGGAGCGCCGCGCCGCGCTGGAACAGCGCCTGTCGGAGATTGCCCGTGGCATCCAGGACGAGAGCGTGCGCCGTCATTATGTGCAGGCCTTCGCCGACCGGGTCGCCGCCTTCTTCCCAGCCGCCGAGCCGCCGGCGCGCTCGTGGCGCGATGGGCGCGACGGGCAGGGGCGCGGCAGCCGCCGCGGGCAGGGGCCCTACGACCGCCGGCAGCAGCCGGGCGCCCATCGGCCGATCCCGGTGTCCGACCGCCTGCGCCGCAGTCTCACCGGCCGCGCCACCCTGCCGTTCCGCGAGGTGGTGCTGGCGATCACCATGGTCACCCATCCCGGGCTGCTCGCCCGCCACCTCGACGATTTCGCGCATATCGAGTTCTCGTCACCCGATCTCGACCGGCTGCGCGCCGCGGTTCTGGAGATCGTAGCCCATGACGAGGGCGAGGACGATGCGGCGCGGCTGCGCGCCGCCCTCCAGGAGCGCGGCCTTGGCCCGCTGCTCGACCGGCTCGCCGCGCAGATCGCCGCCATGGGCTACTGGCCGGCCGCGGCCGCGGCGAACGACCGCGATGCCGAAGAGGGCTGGCTGCAGGCTTTGACCTTGCACCGCCGCAGGCGCACGTTACATAGGGAGCTAAAAGAAGCCGAAGTGGCGCTGGCAAACGATCCCAGCGACGCTAATTTGGCGCGTCTGGTCGATATTCAGGGCCAATTGGCGAACAGCGAGGGGACTGAGGCGTTGATCGAGGGGTTCGGGGCCTCCTCCGGTAGACAGGCAAAGGTCTTCTGAGAACAACGGCCCGCGCGGCCGGCGGGCGCTTGCCCGTTACGGTTAAGCGTGGCTTAACACGGTCAGAATTACGGTGCGGCGCGGAAAAAGGCGCCCGGGCCGGGTTTTCCACATCCGGCCGGAGACATTCGGGTAGGGTCCTTCAGGGGTTTCAGGGGCGCGGCAGCGGTGGGCAGGCCGGTGGCGCAATCCCCGAGCGGAGAAGTGTATGGCGACCAAGGTTCAGGAAAACGACGAGGCGACGGAAGTGCAGACCGAGGCCGCCGACGGCCCGCTGCTCGATCTTTCCGATGCCGCCGTCAAGAAGATGATCAAGACCGCGAAGAAACGCGGCTATGTCACCATCGACGAACTGAACGGCGTGCTGCCTGACGGCGAGGTGTCCTCCGACCAGATCGAGGACGTTTACGCGATGCTCAACGAGATGGGCATCAACGTCATCGAGACGGACGAGGCGGAAGAGGCCGACGACAGCGACGGCGACGAGGAGTCCGATGGCGGCGAGCTGACCGAGCGCCCCTCCACGGCCGTCGCCAAGCCGGCCGCCAAGGAGCCGACCGACCG
>JAGRKR010000652.1 GCA_020442225.1 Hyphomicrobiaceae bacterium
ATGAACTCGTGGGGGCGGGCGAGCCGCGAGACCGCGATGACATGGCGACGCGGCATGCCGGGATTGGCCAGGGCGATGTTCTCGTGGATGGTGCGGTTGAACAGTATGTTCTCCTGCAGCACGACGCCGATCTGCCGCCTGAGCCACGCCGTGTCCACCTGCCCGATGTCGATCCCGTCGACGGTGATCTGGCCTCGCTCGGGCCTGTAGAGACGCTGGATGAGCTTCGTCAGCGTCGACTTGCCCGAGCCCGACGGTCCGACGATGCCGATGACCTGCCCCTCGGGGATGGAGAGATCGATACCCTTCAGAACCTCCGGCCCGTCGGCCTGATAACGGAAGACCATCTCGGAGATCTGTATCGCCCCCTTGGCGGGCGGCAGGCCGGCCGGCGCCAGTCGGCGCGACTCGGTCGGGGCGTTGAGGATGTCGCCGAGCCGCTCGATGGAGATCTGTACCTGCTGGAAATCCTGCCAGAGCTGCGAGAGCCTGAGGATCGGCTGCGTAACCTGGTTCATGATCATGTTGAAGGCGATGAGCGCGCCGACCGTCATCTCGCCGCTCATCACCGCGTGCGCGCCGAAATAGAGAACGAGGGCCAGCGTCGCCTTGTTGACGAACAGGATCAGGTTCTGGCCGAGCGCGCTCAGCATGACGGCCTGGAACGAGGTCTTCACGTAGGCCGCGAGCTTCTCCTCCCACTGGCTGCGCAACATCGGCTCGACGGCGGCCGCCTTGAGCGTCTGGATGCCGACGACCGACTCGACCAGGAACTGCTGGCTCTCGGCACCGCGATTGAAACGCTCCTTGACCTTCTCGCGCAGCGGCGGACGGACCATCGCCGCGATGATGAGATAGATCGGAATGGAGCCGACGACGATCAGCGTGAGCGTCGGCGAATATATGAAGAGCACCGTGATGAAGACCAGGGTGAACAGCAGGTCGATCGATGAGGTCAGCCCCTGGCCGGTCAGGAAGCCGCGGATCGTTTCGAGCTCTCGGACGCGCGCGACGGTCTGGCCGGTCGGCCGGCTTTCGAAATAGCCGAGCGGCAACCGCAGCAGATGATCGAACAGCCGCGCGCCGAGTTCCACGTCGATGCGGCTCGTCGTGTGATTGAGCGCATAGGAGCGCAAATACTGCAGCACGACGTCGAAAAGCCCGATGATCACCAGACCCACGGCGATCACCGTCAGGGTCGAGAAGCTGCGGTGCAGCAGAACCTTGTCGATGACGATCTGGAAGAACAGCGGCGTCACCAGAGCGAAAAGCTGCACGAACAAGGACGCTGCCAGCACGTGCGCGAGTGGTCGGCGATACCGCCAGATCGACGGCAGGAACCAGGTGAAGCTGAAGGTCTCCGGCGAAATTCCGGCGCCCGCGGCCCGGCGCGTGATGAGCACGACCTCGCCCGACCAGATCTCGGCCAGCGCGTCGGGCGCCAGATCCGCCCGCGCCCTGCTCATCGGCTTGACGACCCGCATCAGTGACTGCTCGGGGTGCCTTGCGGCGAGCAGGGCGAAGGTTCCGTCCTTCAGGCGGATGATCGCCGGCAGAGGCACCGAGGACAGCCGGCTCAACGGCTGGTTATGGTAGGCCCGCGCCTTGAGGCCGAGATGCCGGGCGGCGCGCACGAGGTCTTCGGCTTCCGCCTTGCGCTCCCCGAGCGCAAGCTCGTGGGAAAGCTGGAACGGGTCCGCGGCGATACGGTAGTGCGCCGCCAGCATGGCGACGCAGATGAGCCCGGCGTCGGGCTCCTTGCCCGAAACCGCCGTCGGACCGGTGCGCGCGCCTTGGCTCGACGCGCCATCGACGCCTTGTGCAGGCGCCGCCTTGCGGTTCTGCTGACTGAAGCCGTCGTTGGACGTCTCGTTCATGATCCCAGCCCGCTCGCCCCTGCCTGCCGCTTCAGCTCATCGCTCGTGACCGGTACCTGCCGCGATCTCGCGCAGCGGTGCCAGAAGGTAGTCGATCGCCCGTCGTTTGCCGGTGGTGATCTCGACACTGACCGACATGCCGGGCGACAGGGGTATGTCCACGCCGTCGACGCGCATGACCCGCTTGGACAACTGAATGGTCGCGGGGAAGACCAGGTTCTGCCCGCGTCCGGTCGTGGATTGCGGCGCCGAGGCGCGAGGGTTCGTCGCGCCGACCGGATCGGAAAGCCCTGATGCCGCGCGATCCTCGACGGCGTCCTTGGAGACGCGCACGACCTTGCCGGTGATGGTGCCGTAGCGCGTGAAGGGGAAGGCGTCGATCTTGACGATGGCTTCCTGCTCGGGCTTCACGAAGCCGATGTCCTTGTTCTCGACCATCGCCTCGACCTCGATCGGCGAGTCCTCCGGCACGATGGCCATGAGCGTCTGGCCACTGGCGACAACCTGGCCGATGGTCGTCACGGCGAGCTGTTGCACAGTGCCGTCGATGGGCGACTTCAGCACCGTCCGATCATAGCGGGAGCGCGCCTTGACCAGCTCTTGCGTAATGCGATCGCGACGCCGATCGGCCTCCGCGAGCTTCTGCGACTGATCGGACACGAAGCGCGAGACGAGCTCGCGCAGGCGCTTCTCGATGGAATCGATAGCCGCCGCCGTCTCCAGGAGCTGGCCGCGCTCGTTGGCAACCAATGTCGCCTCCTTCTCGTAGTCCTGCAGCGCGTCAATCAGGGCCGAGCGCGTGCCGGCCCCCTTCTCCAGCACCTGCTTGCGCATGTCGACGCGCTGCTTCAGCACCGCGATCAGTCGCTCGCGGGCCTGGATGCTCATGTCGAGCCGCTGCTTCACGGCGGCTTTCTCGCGCCGCTGCGCGCGCAGGCTCTCCACGCCGGATGACAGCTCGCTCAGCTCCGCTTCGAGAACCTTCGCCTCACGCAGGCGGACGACCTCGTCGATCTTGCCCGGGAAAGGGATTGGCGAGGGCTTGGGAGATTCCAGGCCGGCGGCGGCGATGCCTACCCGCCGGCGCGCGATCTCGGCCGTCAGCGCCTCGAGCTCCCGCTCGAACGCGCTGCGATCGGCCATGGTATCGGTCGGGTCAAGCTCCAGCAGCACATCGCCCGCCTTGACCCGACTGCCGTTCTCGATCCGGATCGCCCGGACCTTGCCAGCCTCGAGCGGCTGCACGACCTTGGAGCGCCCGGTGGGCTGAATCTTGCCGTGCGCGACGGCGTGGATGTCGAGCTTGCCGAAATAGGCCCAGATGATGGCGGTGGCGAAGGCACCGCAGATGAACCAGAGCAGCCAGATGCGGATCGGCGAAGGCGGCGTCTCGAGAATTTCCAGGGCGGCAGGCAGAAACTCGCGATCACCGCTGGCAGCCACCGGCTGGGACACCGGCTTGGTCGCGACGACGGCTGGCTTGCTTTCGCTCTGCATGGCAGCGGTTCCTCGCCCAATTGGGGATGAGCGACCAGGTGAAGTGCTACTGGAAAACGCCGCAGCCGGACCGGGCTGTACAGGAGACGGGGTTGCCCGCATATCGACTTTGCGAAGAGCTCGAACGCAGCACTTGGCAACGCGAGCGACCACCCCGACACACATCAGACCAACAAGTAACAGCAGACCCACGTTGACGAGCGTAATGGGCGTGTCCGGGAACAAGAGAGGCCACCATGCCGGCAGCCATCCTTCGAGCTTCGTCACCAGATCGCCGTAGAACAGCCGACCATCCAGCGCCAGGACCAACTTGACCGCGCCGTCTGTCACGAGAACGCCCTCACTCACTCAAACAAACAAATCAACAATCCACCTTAGAACATGACTTGCAGTCAGCAAGTGACTCTAGCCACCTGCTCCGCGACTAAACCATACAATTCAGGAACGCTGGCACCCGAGCCGCGGCGGAAACTTCGCAGGCTCCGGCCGACAGGTGACGAGCCTCTCGCGCCGGCCGTCCCACAGATCAGGCGCTCGACCCGGCACTCGAGACTCCGGACGCTCGAAACACCGGGCACCCGGAACGCGGGGCACTGCCAAACGCAGCCCCACCGAGGTGGCCGCCGATTCGCCGGTCACGGCGCAAAGATAGCACGTCTAATGTCAATCCGATGCAACAGTATCGCCCGGCGCACGCCCGAAGGCCCGCGGTTGCCCACGAGCCATCGATGCCTCGCATGCCTGAAGCAGCGGCCGAATCATCAATACGACTGCTGTACCTTCGACCGATACTGCTCCGCACGCAACAACTTGCGTTCACGCCGCCACGCCTCGCCCTCGAGCTTGGACGCGGACTTCTTGGTCTTTTTCCGAAGCGCCTCCAGCGCGGGAGCGGCATACTCCTTGGCCTTGCGGCCGAGATACCCGGCGTTGTCCTCCAGCAGCCGGCGGGCCCCCTCGATATCCCCCTTGTCGCGCAGCAGCACGGCCTGCTCGCTGACGACGGTCGCGATCTGGGCCGCGACGCTCGCCATCACCGGCTTGTTGACGCTCTCCTCTGCCTCGCGCTCCGAGAGCGTGAAGCGCGCCTTGACGACCGCCTCGTCGCGCACGCGCTTGCCGGACACGAGCCCGTGGTAGTCGATGCCGACGCGCGCCACCTCGGCATCGCCGACTTCGGCCGTCCCTGGCGCCTCGAGCTCGACGATGACGTATTTCTCCTGGGCGCCGTAGAGCTGGCTCATCTTGAGGGTGATGCGGCTGCCTTCGATCCTGGCGTCGCGACCCAGCACCTTCAGCGGCTTGAAGCCGGCCAAGGCGTCGATGGTGATGACGGCGTCCTGCGCCACGACGGAAAGGACGTCGCCGAATTCCGCATCGAAGATGCGCACGAGGTCCTCGGGCTTCTCGGCAAAGGCGTGATTGCCGTCGCTGGCCTGGGCGAGGCGCGTCATGAGATCCTCGTTGTACTCGAGCCCGAGGCCGATGGTCGTCACGGAGATACCGGAGCCGGCGAGCTTGCGGCCAAGCTCGGCGAGAGCCGCTGGCGTTGCCGGGCCGACGTTTGCAAGACCATCGGAGAGCAGGATGACCCGATTGACGCGATGGGCGGCAAGGAAGCGCTCGACCTCGCGCCCGCCCTCCACGACGCCGGCATGCAGCGCCGTGCGCCCCGTGGCGGTCAGCACCTCGATGCGGCGCTTGAGGCTGGCGGCATCGGTGACGCGAGCCGCTTTCGCCAGCACGTCCACCTCATGGTTGTAGACGACCAGCGCCAGGATATCGTCGGGCCCGAGGCGATCGACGGCCATGGCGGCCGCCTCCTTGGCGCGGGCGAGGCGGGCGCCCTGCATGGAGCCCGAGCGGTCGAGCACGATGGCGATGTTGACGGGCGTGCGAACGGTGCGGCTGGCGGGCTTCACACCCTTGAGCCCCACGCGGAGATAGACCTTGCGGGTCTTGCCGGGCACGAGCGCGGTCTGCCCGAGTTCCGGCGTCAGCGTGACTTCGGCGGCGCGGGCGGGCGCAGGGGCGGCGCCGAGGGCGGCGACAATGGCGGCAGCGGCGACAGCGACGTATCTCTTCGCGTTGGGCGGGGAAGATTGCATGTGCTCGGCTCCATGGGCTCTAAATTGCGGTGCCTCCATGGTTTTTTATCCCGCGGGGGAGGGCGGGCCGAGGCGAGGACGTGACCGAAATGCGGCTTTGCCGGAAAGTCCGCATGTGTTGCCCCGAAAACACGGAACGGCGCACGCAGCGTCCCGAAATGTAGAAAGCCCGCCGGCGAGGGCGGGCTTTCGGGAGGGGGAGGGGCGAGGAGGGTTAGTTCAGCGGCTGCATGCTTTCGGTGTACGACTCTGCAATCTCGGCAAGCCGATACCAATCCGGAGAACGCCTGCTTTGAATGCTGGCAATCGCATCACGATGGTGCTTGATTTTTTTGTAGAGCATTTGCTCCATGACGTCGAGTTGACCATCGGCTGCCTGAGGCTCATAGCCGTCCACCAACTGATTGAGTGCGCGCTCGTATGCCCCCCCAGGGATGAGCATTAGCGCTGGCAGCAGCCCCTCTAGATCGGCACGCTCCTGGTCAATTGCCTGCTCGTACTCAGGATTTCCTTGCGATGCCAACTTGCGCCTTTCTGCAGTGCGCCAGATTGCTTCGCGCATAGCCCGCTGTTCGTCTTGGACGTAGGACCAGAGCGTCGGGCCTGATACGCGCAAGACTTCTAGCGCTTTTTTCAGCTTGCCAGCATGCTCGCGCGCTTCCTTCGCCATAGAATAATCTCGCCACTCAACCTCGAGAGCGCGAAGAAGCTCATAGCGAATTCCGTGAAGCGCCTCTTCATCCAGTGGCCGAGACAGCTCCCGAACCGGCACATCAGAATGCGCGGGCGTCTGAGCGAAGCCATCCGGAAAAACATGTGAACCGCTCGTAATCCGCCGCGATTCCGGGGCCTGCGTGATCGCCTCACGTGGCTCACTCAGGCGACCGCC
>JAGRKR010000653.1 GCA_020442225.1 Hyphomicrobiaceae bacterium
GCACCAGCAGGCTGTCGAGCGCGACGATGCGCACGTGCCCGGTCTTGATCCCCTTGAGCGATCCGAGCTCGCCCTTCAGCAGGTCGAATTCCTCGAGCGTGAGCTCGGCGTGGCGCAGCACGAGCGAGCCGGCGCGCGTCAGCTTGAGGCCCTTGGGCAGCCTTTCGAACAGCGGCGTGCCGAGCTCGTCCTCGAGCTTCTGGATCTGCCGGCTGACGGCGGAGGTGGCCACGTGCAGCTCCTCGGACGCCTTTCGGATCGATCCGGCGCGTGCAACGGCGGCAAAGTATCGCAGCACGGCTGCGTGCATGACCTATCGCCCTCTTCACGGACGGCAATCGTCCGTGGTCAGCGCCCCTGCCAGACCGGTTGCCGCTTCTCCTGGAACGCGGTCACGCCTTCGACTGCGTCCTCGCTCTGCAATGCCCGCACGACGGCCGGCAGCTTCAGCGCCTGCGCCTCGGCGGGGCTCAGATGGGCCGTCCGGTTGACGGTCTGCTTGATCGCACGCAGCGACAGCGGCGCGCAAGCCACAATGTCGGCGACCCAGCGTCCGACCGCCTCGTCGAGCGCGCCGGGGGCGGCAACCTCGTTGACGATGCCGAAGCGCATCATCTCCTCGGCGCCGTATTGCCGGCCCGACAGCATCATGCCCATGGCCAGATTGTGCGGGATCTTGCGTTGCAGCAGCACCATGCCGCCGTCGAGCGGCATGCGCCCTACGCGGCCCTCCGGAAGGCCGAACCTGGCCGTCTCGGAGGCGACGACGATATCGCAGCCGAGCACCATCTCGAAGCCGCCGCCGAGCGCGTAGCCGTTGACGCGCGCGATCAGCGGGATGTCGAGGCTGCGCCTGTAGGCGATGCCGCCGAAGCCGTTGGGCCGCGGCACGGCCCAGTATTCGAGGCCAGACTTGTCGACGCCCTTCATGTCCGCGCCGACGGAGAACGCCTTCTCGCCGGCGCCGGTCAGGACCGCGCAGCTTGCCTCGTCGGAGGATTCGAGCTGCCGCCAGATCTCGTCCAGCCGCTGCTCGGTCGCGGCGTCGACCGCGTTGAGCCGGTCCGGCCGGTCTATCGTGATCCAGGCGACGCGGTCCTCGATGCGCAGCTCGACGCTCATGTGCCGCTCGCCTTGGCGAGGTCGTCGAGCGAGCCCAGCACCTCGTCATTGTGCTCGCCGAGCTTCGGCGGCGGCTGGCGGATCTCAAGCGGGGCGGCCGACATGTCGATCGGCGAGCCGATCAGCCGGATCGGCCCGTTTTCGGTGCTGCCGGCCTCGACGATCATCTTGTTGACCAGCGTCTGCTCGTCCTGGAGCGCCTCCTCGAGCGTCTTGACGGGCGAGCACAATATGTCGACCTCCTCCAGGCGCTGCAGCCAGTGGCTGGATGGCTTCTCGGCGAAGCGCTTGCGGAAGATCGCGTGCAGCTCGGCGCGGTGCTCCATCTGCGCGTCGAAATCGGCGAACCTGTCCTGCTGCGAAAGGTCCTCGATCTCCAGCGCTTGGCAGATGTCGCGCAGCGGGTTCTGCTTGAACGCGCCGACCATGACGACGGGCCTGTCCTCGGTCTCGAACACGCCGGAGAGCGGGAAGGCGGCCCAGTTCAGGTCTCGCCCGCGCATCATGCGCACCGCGCCTTCCTGCATCTGCATGGCGAGCATGGAGCTGTAGAGGCTGACGGAGACCTGCTGGCCTTCGCCCGTCCGGTCGCGCTGCAGCAGGGCGAGAAGGATGCCCTGCACGAGATGCATGCCGGCGGCGTAGTCGCACAGCGCCGTGGGATAGATCGCCGTCGGATGCGATGGGTCGGCCTTGCGGGCCATGGCGCCCGTCATGGCCTGGGCGAGCACGTCCTGGCCGCCCTTGTGCCGGTAGGGGCCTTCGAGGCCGAAGCCGGTG
>JAGRKR010000654.1 GCA_020442225.1 Hyphomicrobiaceae bacterium
GGAAACTCGGCCTTGCAGAAACCGACCACGCGTTTGAAGCTCGCCTCCGTCTCGTCCGAGCAAAGCGCGAGACAATGCTTGGAGATGCGCCCCTCGAGATGCGTGTAGACGACCTCGGAGAACAGCAGGCCCGGCCCGCTGAGCGCCAGACTGCCGAGGTGCATCACGTGCCAGTCGGTCATATGGCCGTCGCGCCCCGCGTACTGAGCCATGGGAGCGACGACGATACGATTGGGGAGTTCGACGGAGCGCAGGGCGAGGGGGGAGAACAGCTTGCTCGGCATTGATCACATATTCGCTGAATTGGTCCGGACCGGCGGACGATACCAGATCGCCCCCGTGCGGCAAGGGCGGCAAGACAAGCCTGTTCCCGCTGCCGGCAAAATGCCATAGCTTCGGGCCAGTTCAGCCAAGGGAGACGAGCGATGGCGGAGATCCGCAAGATCCTGTTGACGCGGGAGACGGCGCTGTCGGAGAGCGGGCAGGCGCTCGAGCCGGCCATCACGCGCGCGGTCGGTCTCGTCGTCGTGACAAACCCGTTCGCCGGTCGCTTCGCCAAAGATCTCACGCCCCTCTACGAGATCGGCCGCACGGTCGGGGAGCGGATCGTCGGCGATCTCGTGGCCATGCTGCCGCGCCCCGCGATCTCCTACGGCAAGGGCGCCATCGTCGGCGTCGCCGGTGAGGTCGAGAACGGCCACGCCTGCATCCATCCCATGCTCGGCAAGCCGATGCGGGCCGGGATCGGCGGCGGACAGGCGCTCATTCCCGCCACCGCCAAGGTCGGCGGCCCCGGAACGATGCTCGACCTCCCCCTTGGGCACAAGGACGACGTCTGGTCGTTCGATCACTTCGATACGGTGACGGTCGGCATGCTCGACGCCCCCCGCCCGGACGAGATCGTCATCGTGATCGGTCTCGCCGACGGCGGCCGGCCGATCCCGCGCTGCGGCAAGGGGCCGATCCGGTAGCCGACCCCGTGGCAGCTCCCCTTCTCAGCTTGCGCGACATCCACCTGACGTTCGGCGGCACCCCTTTGCTGACCGGCGCCGACCTGCTCGTCGCCGAGAATGATCGCATCTGCCTGGTCGGCCGCAACGGCTCGGGCAAATCGACGCTCATGAAGATCGCGGCGGGACTGGTCGAATCCGACCGCGGCGAGCGCGTGCTACGGCAAGGCACGAGCCTGCGCTACCTGCCGCAGGAGCCGGATCTCGCCGGCTTCGCGACCACGCTCGCCTATGTCGAGGCGGGGCTCGGGCCGGCGGATGACCGCCATCAGGCGCGCCGCCATCTCGAAGCGCTTGGCCTTAGCGGCGACGAGGAGCCGCAGCGTCTCTCCGGTGGCGAGGTGCGGCGGGTGGCGCTGGCGCGCGCCCTGGCCCCGGCGCCCGACGTGCTGCTGCTCGACGAGCCCACCAATCATCTCGACCTGCCGGCCATCGAGTGGCTGGAAAGCGAGCTGGCGAGCCGGCGGGGGGCGGTCGTGCTCATCAGCCACGACCGGCGCTTTCTCCAGCGTCTGACACGCACCACGATCTGGATCGATCGCGGGCTCACGCGCCGGCTCAGCCGGGGCTTCGGGGAGTTCGAGGCCTGGCGCGACGACCTGCTGGCGCGCGAGGCGGAGGAGGCGCACAAGCTCGAGCGCAAGATCGCCAGCGAGATGGACTGGCTCTACTACGGCGGCATCACCGCCCGCCGCCGTCGCAACCAGGGCCGCGTCGCCGCCCTCGAGGGTATGCGGCAGCAGCGACGCGAGGCCCGCGCGGTGCAGGGGCGCGCGCGCATGGTCGTGAGCGAGTCCGAAACATCCGGCCGACTCGTGATCGAGGCGGAGGGCATCAGCAAGCAATTCGGCGATCGCCCGATCGTCGCCGATCTCTCGCTCAAGGTGCTGCGTGGAGACCGGCTCGGCATCGTCGGGGCCAATGGTGCGGGCAAGACGACGCTGCTCAATCTGCTCACCGGCCAGCTCGCGCCCGATCGCGGCACACTCAAGCTCGGCACGCGCCTGGAAATCGTGACGCTCGATCAGACGCGCGAGAGCCTCGATCCCGAGGCGAGCCTCGCGGAGACGCTGACCGGGGGGCGCGGCGATACGGTGCGGGTCGGCGGGCAGAGCCGTCACGTCGCAAGCTACATGAAGGACTTCCTGTTCCTGCCGGAGCAGGCGCGCTCGCCGGTCAAGGTGCTGTCGGGTGGCGAGCGCGCCCGGCTGATGCTG
>JAGRKR010000655.1 GCA_020442225.1 Hyphomicrobiaceae bacterium
CGGTGACGCCGAGCAGCACCTGGTTGCGCTCGAGGGCGGCGAGGCCCTTCACCAGCTCGCCGATGGCCTGTGGCTGGTCGCCGCTCGGCGCGAACTCCGACTGGATCGCGAGCGGGATGCCGCCCTCGGACTTTTCCGGCCGCGGCGGGCGATGCGGCATGAACATGGGCATCCCGCCGGAGACCAGGGGATGGGCCGCGATCATCGGCTGGCGCTCGAGCAGGGCCTGGGCCGTGGCGGTGCGCTCCTCCGGCCGCGCCAGCAGTGCGTTGAGGCCGGCGGAGGGATGGAAATCCTCGGGGCGGATGCCCGTGCGGCGCAGGGCGGGCAGGGCCGGGGCGGCACCGTCCGGGTCGAACGGACGTTGCGGCGCCTCGCCGAAGCCGCGCACCGACGGGGTCCCGGCGGCGGTCTCGGCCGGCGGTTGAACGGGCTTTCCCGATCGGCCGCGCGAGGGGCGCGGAGTGCCGCTGGTGCGTGGTTTGCGTGCCATGGCCGGACTATGGCGCGGCGCAGCGTACGGCTCAAGAGGGCTGCCGAAGTTGTCCGGACAGACTGGCGCAGGCCCCTGGCCTGCACTAGACTCGCGCCAAACGAAACGGGCGCCGGGCGCCCGGCAAACAGCCAGGGAGTTGCGCAGATGACCAAGAAGACGGCGAAGACCAAAGCCTATGATCCCCGCACCTATGCCGGATTGACCTATCACGACGCCACCGCCGGCTTCCGGGACGGCTCGGACAGCCCGCGCGCCTACCTCGAGCGCTGCATCGAGACGATCGAGGCACGCGAGCCCGTCGTGAAGGCGCTCGCCGCGGTCAACGAGGCCGCAGCCCGCGCCGCCGCCGACGCCAGCTCCAAGCGCTGGAAGGCCGGCAAGCCGCTCTCGGCCATCGACGGCCTGCCGATGGGCATCAAGGACCTGCTCGAGACCAAGGACATGCCGACCCAGATGGGCTGCGAGGCCTATCGCGGCAACTTCCCCAAGCGCGACAACGCCGCCGTCTGGGCATTGCGCGAGGCCGGCGCGGTCATTCTCGCCAAGACCACCACGGCCGAGCTCGGCGGCGCGCATCCGCCGCCGACCACGAACCCCTTCGATCCCGCGCGCACGCCCGGCGGCTCGTCGTCCGGCTCGGGCGCCGCCGTCGCCGCCGGCATGATGCCGGCCGCGATAGGCACCCAGGTGGGCGGCTCCATCATCCGCCCGGCCGCCTTCTGTGGCAACGTCGCGCTGAAGCCGACGCAGGGCGCCATCAATCGTGGCGAGCGCATGGCGACCAGCATGAGCACGCACGGCGTGCACGCCAACGCCATCGAGGACATGTGGCAGGTGGCGATCGAGATCGCGGCGCGGGCCGGCGGGGATCGCGGCGCCATCGGCCTCACCGGCCCGCGGACGCCGCCGGCGGCGCAGAAGCCGGATCGTCTGGTCGTGCTCGAGACGGACGGCTGGGCACAGACCGACGCCGCGACCCGCGCCGCCTTCGAGAACCTGCTCGAGTCGATCGCCGCCAAGGGCGTGACGCTGCTTCGCCGCAAGCAGCACCCGCTGATCGAGCGCCTGGAGCAGGCGATCCACGAGGCGGGCCGCATCTGCTGGGCGATTACCGGCTGGGAGAACCGCTGGAACCAGCGCAATCTCGTCGACAACAACCCCGAGGGCGTCAGCGAGCGGGCCAAGGCGACGCTGGCCAAGGCCGAGGCCATGACCGTCGACGACTACCGCGCCCTGCTCATCGAACGCGAGGCGGCGCAGATCACGCACGCGCGGCTGGCCGGCCTCGGCGACGCCGTCATCACGCTCTCCTGTCCCGGCCCCGCGCCGATCCAGCCGAAGGACGAGCCGGGCAAGCCACTGCCCGCGCGCCCGACGGGCGACCCCGTGTTCAA
>JAGRKR010000656.1 GCA_020442225.1 Hyphomicrobiaceae bacterium
TGCTCGTCGCGCTCGACGCGCGTATAGGGCTTGGCGTAGTTGCGCCGCACCAGCTCGGGATAGACGGCGAGGAACTGCTGCCCGACATCGCGCGTGAAGGCGAACCCGGCGCTCCACCCGCCCTGCTCCCGGGTGGGCGTCAGATAGTCGTAGAAGATGCCGCCGATGCCGCGCATCTCGTTACGGTGCGGAAGAAAGAAGTACTCGTCGCACCAGGACTTGTAGCGGTTGTAGTCGGCCACCGCATGCTGCGCACAGGCCTTCTCCATGGCCGCATGGAAGGTGCGGGTGTCGACATCCTCCTGCGTGCGCCGGCTCGCCAGTACCGGCGTCAGGTCTGCACCGCCACCGAACCACCACTTGGTCGTGACCACGAACCGCGTATTCATGTGAACTGCGGGCACGTTGGGGTTGCGCAAGTGCGCGATGAGAGAAACGCCGGAGGCCCAGAACCGGGGATCCTCGTCCGCACCGGGAATCTGCTTGCGGAACTCGGGCGAGAACTCGCCGTGGACCGTTGACGTGTGCACCCCGACCTTCTCGAAGACGCGACCATGCATCATGCGCATAGTGCCGCCGCCGCCATCAGCGCCCGTATGGTCGGTTCGCTTCCAGGGCTTGCGCTGGAACCGTCCCGGGGCGAGATCACAGTGCAGCGCCCCTGACGGCAGGGACTCCTCCAGCTCCTCGAATTTCCGGGCGATGTCGTCCGCCAGGGTGCGGAACCAGTCGCTCGCCAGGGCTTTCCAGGTATCGAGATCGCTCATAGTCGCCTCACGTTCCGAAATCCACACGCACCGGCGAAACGTCCGCCGCCGCGCCGCCCGTCCTTGAAGGCCATCCCGACGCGGACCATATGCGATCTTGCGGCACGGCCGCCGCGGGTGGCACGCGACGCCCTCGTGGCGCGGGTCGTGTGACCGCCACCGCGAATGCCGCACCAGATGTGCCGCGCGGACAGTAGATCAACAATCCATCTGATGGAATTGCCTTGCGGGCGCCATCGTGGGATGGCTCGCCTGGTCCGGCGGGCGCCGGACAACCGACTGGCCCCGCCGGCACCACCAAGGCGGCTCAATTCCCGGCTGGATAGGGGCGCGCCCAGGAGTTCGTGCAATGCTTCGCTGGTTCGAGAGCCGCATCGACCCCTTCGCCCAGCGCCAGGCGGAGCAGCCACCGGATTCGCTGCTGCGCTTCTACTGGCATCACGTGGCGCCCGTCTGGCCGGCTTTCGCCGCTCTGGTCGTCATCGATTTCCTGGCGGCGCTGAGCGAGGTGGCGCTGCTGGCGTTCCTCGGCAAGCTCGTCGACATGATGAAGCTCGCCGACACGCCGGCCACGTTCATGGCGGACAACTGGTCCGCGCTGCTGATGATGGCCTTCGTCGCCCTGGCTGTCCGGCCGTTCCTGTTCACGGCCTTCGACATCGCCAAGAACCAGGTCATCGCCGCACCGTTCCAGACGCGCGTGCGCTGGAACTCCCACGCCTATGTGCTGCGCCAGAGCCTCGGCTATTTCCAGAACGACTTCGCGGGTCGCATCGCCAACAAGGTCATGCAGACGGCATCGGCCATGCGCGACAGCATCGTCCAGTTGAGCGATGCCGCGGTCTACGTGAGCGTGCAGTGGCTGGCCGCCCTCGGGCTGTTCCTGGCGATCGACGTCTGGCTGGTGACGCCGCTGCTGGTGTGGCTCGCCTGCTATGCGAGTGTGCTCGTCTATTTCGTGCCGCGCATCCGCAAGCGGTCCATGGCCGCCTCCGAGGCGCGCTCCATGCTTCTCGGCCGCATCGTCGACAGCTACACCAACATCCTCACCGTCAAGCTGTTCGCCCACGCCGAGCGGGAGGACGCCTATGCCCAGAAGGCGCTCGCGGAGCAGACGGAGAAGCAGCAGGCCTCCCTGCGCCTCACGACCGCCATGACCGCCGTGCTGTTCACGCTCAACGGCCTGCTGATCACAGGCGCCACCGCGCTCGCGCTGACGCTCTGGAGCGCTGGCTCGGTCTCGCTCGGCGGCGTGGCGCTGGTCACGACCCTCGTCATCCGCATCTCGCAGATGTCGGGATGGGTGCTGTTCCTGGTCGCCGGCCTGTTCGAGAACATCGGCGTTGTCGAGGAGGGCATGGAGATGATCTCGCGCCCGCACCAGATCGTCGACGCACCCGATGCCAGGACGCTCGAGGTGCCTCGCGGCGAAATCCGCTTCGAGGGGATCGGCTTCAACTACGGTAGCATCAAGGGGCTGCCGGGCGCCGACCCCAAGCGCATCATCGAAGGTCTGTCCCTGACGATCCGCCCCGGCGAGAAGGTCGGTCTGGTCGGACGCTCGGGCGCGGGCAAGTCGACGCTCGTCAATCTCCTGCTCCGCTTCTACGACCTCGAGCGGGGTCGCATCCTGATCGACGGGCAGGACATCGCCAAGGTGACGCAGGAGAGCCTGCGGGCGAAGATCGGCATGGTCACGCAGGATACTTCCCTCCTGCACCGCTCCGTGCTCGACAACATCCTCTACGGCCGCCCCGAGGCGGGCCTGGACGGCGCGATCGAGGCCGCCAGGCGTGCCCATGCGCACGAGTTCATACTCGGCCTCGAGGACAAGGACGGCCGCACCGGCTACGAGGCGCGGGTCGGCGAGCGCGGCGTCAAGCTGTCGGGTGGCCAGCGCCAGCGCATCGCCATAGCGCGCGTGCTGCTCAAGGATGCGCCGATCCTGATCATGGACGAGGCCACGAGCGCCCTCGACAGCGAGGCGGAGGGCGCCATCCAGGAGCAGCTCTTCAACCTGATGGCCGACAAGACCGTGATCGCGATCGCTCATCGGCTGTCCACCATCGCGGCGATGGACCGGCTCATCGTGCTCGATGCGGGCCATATCGTCGAGGAAGGCACGCACGACGAACTCTTGCGCAAGGGCGGCCACTACGCCAGTCTCTGGGCGCGCCAGTCGGGCGGCTTTCGCGCCCACGAGGCGGCGACGATATAGGTCGCGCTGCGATGGTAAACACCGGCCGCCATGGCCGGCAGTGAAGCGGGAACGGTTCGGATCGCCATGAAACGCGAACGCAGCGACATCGTCGGCGTCGTCCTGGCCGGAGGCCTGTCACGACGCATGGGCGGTGGCGACAAGGGCCTGCTCGACGTCGCCGGCAAGCCGATGCTGACGCGGGTCGTCGAACGCCTGACGCCGCAGGTCTCGTGTATCGTCATCAATGCCAACGGCCCGCCGGAGCGGTTCGCCGGCTATGGCCTGCCCGTCGTGGCGGACCCCATCGACGGGTTCGCCGGACCACTCGCGGGCGTGCTTGCCGGCATGCGCTGGACGCGCGAAGCCATGCCGTCCGCCACTGCGATCGCTACCGTATCGAGCGACGCGCCGTTCATCCCGCTCGATCTCGTGGCGCGTCTGGCGCAAGCCGTTGGCGACCGCACCAACGCCATCGCCATCGCCAAGTCCGAGGGGCACCTGCATCCCGTCATCGGCCTGTGGCCGGTGGCGCTGGCGGACGACCTCGAGGCGGCGCTTGCCGATGGCGTCCGCAAGGTCCTCAACTGGACGGACCGCCACGGCACGGTGCCGGTGGCATTCGAGGCGGTCACGATCGGTACGGCCGCGATCGATCCGTTCTTCAACGCCAATACGCCCGACGAGCTGGCGACGGCAACGCGCCTGTTGAGCGAGGGGCGGTCATGACCCGCCCCAGCGCAGCCCGCAACACGCCGATGATCGGCATCGCCGGCTGGAAGAAATCCGGCAAGACCACGCTTACCGTGCGACTGGTCGAGGAGTTCACACGCCGCGGTCTGGTCGTCGCCACGCTGAAGCACGCCCACCACAGCTTCCAGATCGACGACGCCGAGACCGACAGCGCACGTCATCGCAAGGCCGGTGCGCGTCAGGTCGCCATCGTCTCCGGCCACCGCTGGGCCATGGTCCGCGAGCTCGAAGGCAGGCCGGAGCCTGATTTCGCCGATGTCGTCTCCTGGCTGGACCCGGCCGATCTGATCATTGTCGAAGGCTACAAGTCGGCACCGATCCCCAAGATCGAGGCGCGGCGCACAGCCTCCGCCAAGGGTCGCCACCTCGCTGACGACGATCCCCTGGTCATCGCCGTCGCCGCCGATCACGACGTATCACCGACGCGGCTGCCCGTCTTCCGTCTCGACGACATCGCCGCCATCGCCGACTTCATCGCCCAGGCGGTCGGACCACTCCAGGCAAGCCGCGAGCCGCGCGACGCCTCGGCTCCTCCCGGCGAGACCGGCAAGGCCGCCGGCGGGCGGCGGAGCGCCACCTGACACGGAGACGCATACCCATGCGCCTGCTGCTGCTGATCCTCTCGGTCCTGCTGGCCATCACCGCGGCCCGTGCCAGCGACGAGCCCCCTCGCGTACCGCCGGGACGGCACCCGGGCGGCGTCATCGTGGCTCTATTCGATACCGGCGTGAACTATACGCTGCCCGAGATCGCCGCCCGGCTCGCCCGCGATGGCGAGGGTGATCTCGTCGGCTGGGACTTCGAGACCAACAGCCTCAGACCGTTTGACCGCCGGCCGGGCGACCCGCGCCCCAAGCCGCAACGCCACGGCACGACGGTGGCGAGCATCGTCATCAGGGAGGCACCGGCCGCCAGCCTGATGCCGCTCCGCTACCGCGCCAACGACCCGATGAGCTTCGCCCGCATGGTCGGCTTCGTCGCGCAAAGTCCCGCGCGCATCGTCGCCATGCCGCTCGGCGGTCCGCGCAAGGACGACTGGGAGCCATTCCGACGCGCCGCCCTGCTGGCCCGCAACGTGCTCTTCATCGTGTCCGCCGGCAACGACGGCCGGGACATCGACGCCCAGCCCATCTATCCCGCCGGCTTCGGCCTGCCCAATGTACTGGTGGTCGCCGCCACCGACGCCTTCGGCCGCTTCACACCCGAAGCCAACTGGGGGGCGAAGACCGTCGACATCGCCACGCCGGCCGAGCGCATCGAGGCCTTGACGTTCGAAGGTGCGCGCACACAGGCCTCCGGCTCGAGCTTCGCCGTGCCGCGCATCGCCGCGCTCGCCGCGCGCCTGCTCGCCGCCGAGCCCAAGCTCGACGCCGTCGCGCTCAAGGCGCGGATCATCTCTTTTGCGGGCGCCAATCCCGGCGAGCGCACGCCGCGCACGCGCCACGGCTGGATTCCGGACCCGAGCCGTCCCGCCCGGCCTTGAAGGCGCTCAGGCCGTGACGCCGGGCACGAGCGCGGCCCACAAACCGCTCAGCGTGGCCGTGCGGGCAGGCGCGGACCGCTTCCGGACTGCGGCGGCGGGCGTCGATCGGCGAGAAACCGCTCCGCCGCCTCGACCGCGCGTGGATTGTGCGCCTCGATGAGCGCGAGTGCGCGCGCGACGAGCGCGGAATTGCCGGTCCACTTGCCAACCTGGATGGCGAAGCGGTGAACGGTGGGATCGCGCGGGATAACCTTCAGAAGCCAATCGAGGTGCGGCGTCTCCTCCTGCCAGCGGCGCTGCAAATGCAGGGCGACCACGAGGCCGACCCGCGTGTTGATGGCATTCGGATCGTCGGCCAGTGAGCGCTCGAACAGGGACACCGAGCGGGCGAGATCCCGCATGCGGCCGACCGCCTGAGCGGCGAGATCCATGTGCTGGCGATTGCCGGTCGCGCTGCACCATCGTTCGAGCAACGCGACCAGCCGCGCCCGGTCCTCGGCGCGCGGACGCCGGGCTTCGTCCAGCACGCGATCACACTCGCGGTAGCTCTTGCCGAGCACGCCGCTGGCCTCGCGATGCTGCGGACCGGAACGGGCGCGCAGCCTGGCGAGCTCGGTGGCCGGGATCGCCTCGTAGCGTCCTTCGCCGCCCGAGGCGACGATGGCAACGAGGCGGCCGTCCTGGTCCACGAGCGCGCCGCCGCTGTTGCCCGGTTGCGTGTGCGCCGAGTGATGCAGACGCGCGAGCGCATGCCCCGTGGCCGGGCGGACCAGCACGCGGCCTTCCGCAAACACGGTAATCTCACGACTGGCGACGTCCTGCCCCAACACGAAGAGGCGCGGCTCTGCCGCCAGCGCCGCCGGCGACAAGGTCGGCCCAGCCGGCAGCGTTGCCCGGACGAACACGAGATCGCCGGGGTAATCCGTCGCCAAGACCTCGCCCTTGACCGTTTTGCCGTCGCCCAAGCGGATGGTCAAAACCGCCTCGTCGGCCACAACATGACGGTTGGTGACGAGCAGGTCGGGACCGATGCGGACCGCGCTCGCATAGGGCTGATAGCCCGCGACGGGGAACACGGCGGCCATAGCCTGGCAAACAGGGGCCGGCGCCCGGCAGGCCTCGCGCGCTGCCGCGGGGCGGCACGACGCCGCGATCAGGAAGACGGCGCACCAGCACAGCACTGCTGTGCCGGTCGTTCGTGACAAGACGGGGGCCTCGCGGTTAGCGTAGTTCCTCACGCGCTCGAGCAAAGGATGCCTCCCATGTCTCCGATGAACCGCAAGGACCGGCTCGCCGCCCGTGCCCAGGGGCACCTCGACACCATGGCCTTCCTGAAGGTCGCCGACAAGTTCATCGACGTGGCCAACCGCGAGAACAAGCGCATCAAGGCCGACCAGCTCCACATGGCCTTTCTCTATGCCGCGGCGCGCTACAATGCCTTCGTCGCGAAGGCGGTGCTCGCCGTGCCTGATCAGGAGGCGTTCGTGCAGGAGATGGCCGGACACTACCAGGAGATGCTGCGGCAGCACCTCGCCGACCCCAGCGTCGGCTCCGGGCCGGCCGATGGCACCGGCAGCAGCCCGGGCGACGGCTAGCCGCCCGTCTCTCGACTGCGATCGATGGACGCGCCCGGCGCGGCCTCGGCGACCTCGACGGCCGGCGCCTTGCCTGCCGTCTCGCCGGGCTCACGGCCTCTGACGACCTCATCGGTGGTCTGCGTCACCTCGCTCGCAGGTGTGGCGTCGTCCCCGCTCGCATCGGCAGCGGCCGTCGCCTGCGCGTCGGGCGCGGCGCCGTCCTCGGCGGCAACCTCGGCCTCCTCGACCGGCTGGCCGAGATTCTCCCACTCAGCCACCTCCTCGTCCGACATGAAGCCCCGACCGACGCGATAGGACGTTTGAATGTCGGGCGTCGCCCAGACGGCATCGGAGAAATCCTCGATATAATCGTCGAGACCATCGAGATTTGCGAGCAGCGGATTGGACACCCACAGGCGGCGGAGTGCCTTCTGGCGCACCCATTCCGGCACGCCGGGCTGCATGAATCGCGTGTAGTCCGAGCCATAGTCGAGGGCGTCGAAGTCGATGGCTGCGATCTCCTCCTCGGTCATGGGCGACGCCCCGCCCGGCGTCGCGTCGTCCTCGCTCCGCCCCTCCGTCGGCTGTCGCGCCGGATCATGATCGGCAGTGACCGCGGCCTCGGCCTGCTCCGGCGCCGTCTCCTCGACCGGCAGGCCGTCGCGCGAGGCCGCCTTGCGGCGGGACCAGCGCTCCATGAAGCTCTTGGCGTCCTCAGCCATTGCGATCCCTCTCCCGCGTGGCGAGCCGCATGCGTTCGCGCAGCTCCACCAGCGGCTCCTGTCCGAACTTGTACTCCTCGTGCGCCTTCACCTTGTCGCGCATGCGCTTGATGAAGGGCTGGTCGACATGATGGGCGTCGATGAATTCCCGCAGCAGCTCGGCAAGCAGCTCAGGCATCGGCACGCGTGCGATGATGTCGCTGCCTTCGAGGCCGTAGGCCTCCGCCTCGAACGGCGAGACGGTGACGGCGGCCACGTCGACCCGGTCGTCGTCGCCATCCTCGTTCTGCCGGAGCACGACGTAGACGGCCGGATCGCCATCCTCGAGATTGAGCTGGTAGGCCGCCGTCTCCTTGCGGTGCAGCTCGACCTGCTGCGTTCCTGCATGATAGAGCACGGCGGTTTCGCTGCGTCCAAGCTCACGCCAGGGCTCGCCGGCGGGCTGGCCGATGAAGACCTCGACAGGCCGCCAGGCATGATCCTGCCAGGGATTATCGATGCTCTCCCGCGCGACGATCACGCTCAAGGGTATGGTCAAGGTCGTTTCCATACGTGCCGACAGGCTCCATCGCTTCCAGATTGGCGATATAGACTATAATCCAAGTCACGCTCGAGCGCACCGCGCCGCTGGCGCAGGCTAAGCTTGCAACACGACCGGCGGAGCCGCGAGATTCGATGGAGACCAGATGAATCGACCCATGCCACCGCGCAAGCTCCTCGTCTGCAATTGCCAGGGCTCGATGGAAATCGACGGCAAGGCCCTTGCGCGCGCGCTCGGCGCTGGCGAGCCTCTCCCCGTGGCGCGGGAGCTGTGCCGATCGCAGATGGCGCTCTTCGAGCAGGCGGTCCTTGGCGGCGAGCCGCTTCTCGTCGCGTGCACCCAGGAAGCGCCGCTCTTCGACGAGCTCGCCACGCCGCCAGACGACGATCAGGCGGCGCCAGACATCACCTATACGAATATCCGCGAGCGGGCGGGCTGGTGCGCCGACAAGAGCAAAGCACTTCCCAAGATGGCGGCCCTGCTGGCGGAGGCGGCCGTGCCGGGCCGCCCGACGGGCCTCATGACGCTCAAGTCCGAAGGCGTGACGCTCGTCTACGGCAGTGGCCAGGTTGCACTCGACGCCGCCAGGGAGCTGTCGCGACGGCTCTCCGTCTCGCTGCTGCTGTCCGACTCCGACGAGGCCCTGCCGCCCGCCATCATGACCGTGCCCATTCACAAGGGCCGCATCCGCAAGGCGAGCGGCCACCTCGGCGCCTTCGCCATCGAGGTCGACGGCTACGCGCCCGTGCTGCCGTCCTCGCGCGGCACGCTCGAGTTCGCCATGGCTCGCGACGGCGCGCGCTCCGACTGCGATCTCATCCTGGACCTCTCCGGCGGCGCGCCGCTGGTCAGCGGCCACGAGCACCGCGACGGCTACCTGCGGGCCGACCCGGCGAGCCCGGTCGCCGTCGCGCAAGCGCTCCTGCGCATCTCGGACCTCGTCGGCGAATTCGAGAAACCGCTCTATGTCGGCTACGACGCCGGCATCTGTGCGCATTCACGCAGCGGCCGGCCGGGTTGCAACCGCTGTCTCGACGTCTGCCCGACCGGCGCCATCAGCCCGGACGGCGACGGCGTGACGATCAAGAGCAGCATCTGCGGCGGCTGCGGCAATTGCAGCGCGGTCTGCCCGACGGGCGCCGTGAGCTATGCCTATCCGACGCGGCAGGACGCCTTGCAGCGCCTCGACGTCATGCTCTCGACCTACCTCGCAGCCGGCGGCAGCGCCCCGGTGCTGCTCGTCCACGACGCCGGCAGCGGCGGCGACACGATAGGCGCGCTGGCCCGCTATGGCGACGGCCTGCCCGTGAACGTGCTGCCGCTCTCGCTGCACTCGGTGTTCCAGGTTGGCCACGAGGTCATGCTGTCGGCCCTCGTGGCGGGCTTCGAGCATGTGGTGGTCCTCGCGCCGGCCAACCGGGCCGAGGACATGCCCTCCCTCACCGAGGCCGCCACTCTGACGCAAGCCTTCCTGACGGCGATGGGCACCGCCGACCGGCGACTGCACGTCGTCGAGACCGCCGATCCCGATGTGCTCGCCGAGGCGCTCACCGGTCTTTCCCGCGTATCCGCGCTCGCGCGCCGTCGTCTGCCGCAGCTCGACAACAAGCGCGAGATCGCCCGATGGGCGCTGTCCGCTCTCAACGAGGCGGCAGCGACGCCCCAGACCGTTGCCCCCCTGCCCTCCGGCTCGCCCTACGGCCGCACGCTGATCGATACGGAAAGCTGCACGCTGTGCCTCGCCTGCGTCGGCGCCTGTCCTGCCAACGCACTGCGGGACAACCCGGAGCGCCCCGAGCTGACCTTCACCGAAGCCGCGTGCGTGCAATGCGGCATCTGCGTCGCCACGTGCCCGGAGAAGGCCATCGCGCTCGAGCCGCGCTACGACTTCACGCCGGCCGCGCTCTCGCCGGTCCACGTCAAGAGCGAGGAGCCGTTCGCCTGCATCCGCTGCAGCAAGCCGTTCGGCACGAAGAGCGCCATCGAGCGCGTCGTGCAGAAGCTCGAAGGCAAGCACTGGATGTTCGCCGGCACCGCCCAGAGCAAGCTCATCCAGATGTGCGACACCTGCCGCGTCGTCACGCTCGCCGAGGAGGGCAGCGATCCCTTCACGAGCGGAAAGCGGCCACGCATCCGCACCACGGACGACTACGCCGCCGCCGAGGAGCAGGCCCGCAAGACCGGGCGCAAGCCCGAGGACTTCCTGGACGATTGAGGCCGCCCCCGTCCGTCAGCGTCAGGCGTCGGGGCGCAGCGGCAGGTTGGTGATGAGGTTCTGCGGCTTCATTTTGAGCCGCTGATCGCTCGTCATGGCCAGCGCCAGATAGATCGGATGGCCTTCGACGCGCTCGATGACGCGGCGGGAATCAAGAATACGCAAGCGGAAGAGACCGAGGATGCGGTCCATGGCACTGCGGCTGGGCGAGCCGCCTTCGTAGAGCGCGTTGAGGATGCCCGTCGATTCGCGGTCGAGCCCGACGTGCCAGCGCCAGTCGTCGTCGTCGATGCGCGACATCGGCTCGACGCGCGCCTCGATCCCGAGCATGTGGGCGAGCCAGGCTTCGACGACGCGGGCAAAGGCGTCCGGCCCCGGCTGCTCGAAGCGGAAGTCGATGACCGTATCGAAGCGGTCGGACCGCGCCCAGTAGATGTCCTGGTTGTCGCGTGTCAGCACGTCGAGCGCCACCGTCCGCATCGGCGTCCCCGTCGCCGCCAGGAGTTGGCCGATGCCCGTCTCGGTGCGCGCCCGGGCGTGCATCTCGACGATCTCCTCGTCGGCCAGCATGATGCGCCCGTCCTCGGTCGAGACCTTCTGCTCGCGAAAGAACAGCTCGGCGGCGCGCAAGCGGATCGCATCGGTGCTGTCCGCAAGCACATTGGCCAGGATCGCATGCACCATCTGATCCACGAAGAGCGGGGGAAGGTGCATGTGCGATTGCCGCATGAGGTGGAGATACGCGCCTTCGAGGGTCCCCGAGGCCATCAGAATGTCGCGGAAGTCGAGCATCAGGCGATAGCTCTCGGCCACATCGTCGTCACCGATGCCTTCGAGCTCGGCCTCCGACACCTGCAACGCGGGGTCAGCCATGAGCGCGTCGTGAAGTGCGACCTCGGCAGGCGTCGACTCGTCGATCGGCGCGAGCTCTGGGCGGCAGAGGTAGGCGCGCAGGAAGTCGGGCGTCACGCCGAGCCAGCCCTCCCCGCTTCGCTCGAGCAGACGCACGCCGGAAGCTTGCCAGAACTCACGCTTCGTCATCGACAACCTTCCAGATCCTGGCGTGCTGCGGCTCGCCGGTGGGCGGACGTATCTTACGGAATTCCTCGCGGATGCGACCACTCGAGTCGAGCGTGCGCCGCACCGTGAAGACGGTATTGATCGCGACATCCCGGCACAACTCGGCCACGAACGCGGTCTCCTCCTCTGCCGCCGGCATCGCCGCCTCGAGCGTCGGTGCACCGTACGCGTTCACGAAGTGGCTGGCGAGACGCCAGGCGAGCTCGTCACAGACACCGTCGCCGGCCTCCGCGACGACGGCGAATGTAGAGCGGCCGAATGACGGCAGCCCCAGAAAGCCGTTGGCAAAGGCCTGGCGCACCTTGCCGACCAGAGCCTCGCGCTCCACGCCCGCGAACGCGAAGGCGCCGGATACGGCCCATTCCGATTCCGCGGCCGCAACCTCATACACCCGCTCGTCGCTTCGATCGAAGCGGATGGTGCGCAGGAGTTTCACGACGGCTGGCGTCCGCCGAGCGCCGGCAGCCGCGCGAGCAGGGACAGGCAGACCGCCTGGCCGGATGGCGGCTTCAGGATCAGACCTGCGCCCTCGTCGAGCCCCAGAACCCGGCCGCCGAGCGAGCGCTCTCCATCGGCAATCTCGATATCGCTCTCACGGCCCACTGCCCGAAAGAACCAGGCGTCGTGGACGGGTCTGAAGCCGTCGTCCTG
>JAGRKR010000657.1 GCA_020442225.1 Hyphomicrobiaceae bacterium
AGCGAGGGTGCGCCCGGGTGGCATCGGGCGGATGGAAAGGCCCGACATGAGCGACAAGCCGAAGTCCGACTATTACGCCGCCCCGCAGGCCGGCGATTTCACCCAGGCCGACGAGCCCTTCGACCTCTTCGAGGCCTGGTTCGAGGACGCCAAGGCGCATGAGCTCAACGATCCCAACGCCATGGCCCTCGCCAGCGTCGACGAGACGGGCCTGCCCAACGTGCGCATGGTCCTGCTCAAAGGCCTCGACGACGCCGGCGCACCGTCGCGCGGCTTTGTCTTCTATACGAACTTCGAGAGCGCCAAGGGCCGCGAGATCCTCGCCGCCGGCAAGGCTGCCCTCTGCTTCCACTGGAAGAGCCTCAGGCGGCAGGTGCGCGTGCGCGGCCCGGCCCGGCCGGTGGACGCAGCCGAGGCCGACGCCTACTTCGCCTCCCGCCCGCGCGGCAGCCGCCTCGGCGCCTGGGCCTCGCAGCAGTCGCGCCCGCTCGAAAGCCGCTTCGCGCTCGAGAAGGCGGTCGCCTACTACACGGCGCGCCACCCCATCGGCGAGATTCCACGCCCGCCGCACTGGTCGGGCTTCCGTATCACGCCGGTCGAGATGGAGTTCTGGCACGACCGGCCGTTCCGCCTGCACGATCGCGTCGTGTTCCGCCGCGCGGCCGAGAACGAGGCGTGGCGGCGCGAGCGACTCTATCCGTGATGTCGGGAGGCGGGCATGGCAGAGCGGACACCCCGACCACGCAGTTGGCTCACCTCCAGCGCACCCGGCCACACGCCGACCGCGAAGGCCGACACCGAAGCGGTCGAGTGGTATCTCGCACGCAATGGACAGCAGCACGGTCCGATCACGCAAGCCGAGATGCGCAAGTTCGACGAACTCGGACATCTGATGCCCACTGATCTCGTCTGGCGCGCGGGCTGGCCAGACTGGAAGGTGGCATCCGAGGCCTTCACGTTCGACGAGCCCATAAAGCCCCCTATGACAGCCAGCAAAGCGCCCGATCGGCCCAGGGGCGACGCGGCAGCGTCATCAGCGTTGCCGGACAGCATCAGGCGCTCACTCGAGCGGCTGGCCGGCAAGCAGCCCATGTCCGCCGCGGCCGCGCCTCGACAGCCCGTGTCCCCGAATGCAGCACCGGCCCCACGCCCCGAGCCCGATACGCCCGACGTCTTCATCAGCTACGCCTCTCCGGACCGCGACCTCGCCAACTCGCTGTCGCAAGGCCTGCGCGCCAGGGGCTATGCCACCTGGTGGGCCATCAGCCTCAAGCCCGGCGAGAAATTTCACGAGGTGATCGACCAGAAGGTGGGGGACTCGAAAGCCGTCGTCGTCATCTGGAGCCCCGCCTCTCGCGAGTCTGATTGGGTCTATGCGGAAGCGGACCACGGGCGCCGCGACGGCAAGCTCGTCAACACGCACGTCGAAGGCCTCGATCCCTACCGCCAGATCCCCAAGCCCTTCGGCACGCGTCATTCGACGCTCGTGACCGATACCGATGGCATCGTCGCCGCGCTCGATGCGCTCAAGGTTCCGAGAAGCCTCCATGCTGGCTAGCCACGACGCGCGCTGCCCCGCCGGATGCGCTTGCGCAAGAGCGCACGCCGGGTCCGTGCCGTGAAGCGCCACGCCTCGCTCCTCGTCCCGTTCGCCCACAAGAGCTATCGCCGGCTCTGGCCCGCCGACGTGCTCGTGTCCTGGGCCACCGAGATGGAGACACTGATCCTCGCCTGGTACGTGCTGGTCGAGACGGGCTCGGTCGTGATGCTGACCCTGTTCGGAGCGGTGCAGTTCGTGGGCACGCTCGCGGCCCCCCTGCTCGGCGTCGTCGGCGACCGCATCGGGCACCGCAATCTCATGTGCGGTATCCGCGCCTTCTTCACGGTGGTCTCCCTGAGCCTCCTCGCCCTTGCCGCGATGGGCCTGCTGACCCCGATCGCCGCCATCGTCGCGGCCTTTCTCTCCGGCCTCGTGCGCACCTCGGACCTCGCCGCGCGCGGGGCGCTCGTCGCGCGCATCGTGCCGCCGGATCAGTTGACCAACGCCATGGGGCTTTCCCGCACCACCTCGGATTCGGCACGTGTCGTCGGCGCGCTCACCGGCGCCAGCCTCTTCGCGGCCTTCGGCATCGCGCCCGCCTACGCATTGGTCGTGGCGTTCCATTTCACCGGCCTGCTGCTGACACTCTCCGTGCCGGAGCCGGGCCAGCGCAACGCAGCCGACGCGGCGCAACCGGGTGGGCCGCCGCGCTCATCACCCTGGGCGGACCTACGCGAAGGCCTCGTCTTCGTCTGGCGGACGCCGGCGCTGCTGGCCGGCATGTGCATCGCCTGCCTCGTCAACTTCAATGCCTTTCCGCTGAGCAACGGCCTGCTGCCCTACGTCGCCAAGGAGCACTACGGGCTCGACCAGACGGGACTGGGCTGGCTCGTCGCAGGCTTCGCCGGCGGCGCTCTCATCGGCTCCATCGTGCTGAGCCTGCTTGCGCGCGCCATCTGGCCCGGCCGCGTCATGATCCAGGCGACGGTCGTGTGGTACCTGCTGCTGCTCGTGTTCGCGCAGACGACCTCGCCCATCGCCGGGTTCGCCGTGCTGATGATCACCGGCTTCGTGCAGAGCTTCAGCATGATCTCGCTTTCGATCATGCTGCTGCGCATCGCGGGTGAGCGCTTCCACGGCCGTGTGCTCGGCGTGCGCATGCTGGCGATCTACAGCCTGCCGTTCGGCCTCATGGTGGCGGGCTGGCTGATCGGGCGCCTCGGCTTCCAGGGCATGGCTTCGCTCTATGCGGTGAGCGGTCTCCTGGCGACGCTCGCCATCGGCTGGCGCTGGCGCGCCGTCCTGTTGCGGCCCGACGGCGCCGGCAACACGCCCTGAACGGGCGCGAGCCGCGGGCGATCGCGATCAGGCCTTCTTGCGGTTCTTCTCGAGCCAGCCGTCGACCAGCGCCACCGTCTGGTCGAGCACCTCCGAGCGCCGGCCCTTCTGCCTGGCGATGGCCTGCACGAGGCGATCGACACGCTCGATGTTGGGAGCGCCGGCCGCCAGCGCCCGCGCGGCGGAGGACGGGCTCGCCAGCGACAGGGCGGCATTGGCGTACTTGTCGAAGGGCACGAGGTCCTTGGGGTCGGCACCGAGCGATACGCAGAGCTCGACCACCCAATCATAGACCGCACGCGAGGCCGCGAGATCGGAGTGCACGGCCTCCTTGATGGGGCGCATCGCCTCGGCCTGCACGCAGCGATAGTTGCCGGCAATCAGCATGCTCCACTTGGCGAGCGGCACGAACACGGACTCGTGCACCTTGAGCTTCACCGGCAGCTCCAGCGGCCCCGCGCCATCGCCCGCATCGAAGCGCGCGGCGGCGATGCCGGCCTCGAGATCCTTCAGGATCGCCGTGTGCTCCGGCTTCTCGAAGCGGGCCGATTTGAAATTCGTCGGCAGGCGCACCTGCAGCACGTTGACCTTCTCCTCCGGCGGACGGAAGGCCTGCGGATCGGGGCTGCACAACGTCATGCAGGCGGGATCGAAACTGTCCCAGACGCTGGCGTCGGTGTAGCAGTCCTTGAGCGCGCTCGTGTCGAGGCCGGGGATGCGCTTGAGGTA
>JAGRKR010000061.1 GCA_020442225.1 Hyphomicrobiaceae bacterium
GGCGCAGCAGGTTCTCGATGCCGTGGCGGAGCGTCGCCGTCGAGCTCGGGCATCCCGAGCAGGCGCCGCGCATATGCAGATAGACGACGCCTTCCTTGAAGCCGTGGAAGACGATGTCGCCGCCGTCCTGGGCGACGGCCGGGCGCACCCGCGTCTCCAGAAGCTCCTTGATGGTCTGGACGGTCTCCTCGTCCTTGGCGTCGTAGGTGCCGCCGGGGATCTCGCCCGCGGTGGCAGCCTGGGCGCCGTCGACCACCGGCGCACCCGACATGAAATGCTCCATGATGGCGCCGAGGATCGCGGGCTTGAGATGCTGCCACTCGCCGTCACCCTTGGTGACGGAGATGAAATCCGAGCCGAAGAACACGCCCTTGACCCCGTCGATGCCGAACAGGCGGCTGGCCAGCGGCGAGCGCTCGGCCTCGGCCGGATCGCGGTAGTCGAGCGTGCCGCTCGCGAGCACGGACTTGCCGGGGATGAACTTCAGCGTGGCGGGATTTGGGGTCGGCTCGGTCTGGATGAACATGATGCGGTCTCCGATCAACTCGACGGACCAACGCGGGCGCAGAACGTGCGCGCCCCGCGCGGTCTGATAGTTTGGAATTCTTCTAATATATGGACGAGGACGCGATTAAAGTCGAGTCCCGCAATCGGCATTTTTCGGGTTGTCGGTTGCGTTCGCGCCAGCAGGCCCGTCGGGTTGCCTCGGACGAGCGTTGCGCGTCGTTCAGGCGAGGCCCTTGATCTCTTCGGCGCTGAGCGAGCCGGGCACGATCGTAATGGGGATCGGGAACGTACCGGCGTAGCTGCCCGAGGCGAGCGAGGAGACGAGCGGTCCTGGCCCCTTGGCGTCGGATGCCGCACCCAGAATGAGGATGGCGACGTCCTCGTCCTCGTCGATCAGCTTCAGGACCTCGTCGGCCTTCTTGCCCTCGCGGATCGTCTCCTCGACGGGGATGGCATCGAGTCCGCCTTGGTTGAGCTTGCGCCGGAACAGCCGAAAGAGTGCCTTCGCCTTGTTGGTCTCTTCCTCGAGCTGAACCTGTCGAATGCCGATCCAGTGCTGGAAGTCCTGAGGCTCGATCACATAGAGCAGCATCAGCGTGCCGCCTGTGCGGCTCACGCGATTGGCTGCGAAGAACAGCGCGGCCTCCACCTCGGAGGTCTCGTCGACGATGACGAGAAATTTCCGGCGATGACCTTCTTCGAAGACATGTCTTTGCTTGCGGTCTGGCATGGAGAGCATGCTGCCATTTGATTCTTGAAGCTGCAAGAACGCTATTGTCGTGAGCGACCGAGATCAGCCGCGAAGAAAGCCGACGATGTCCTTGACGTCGTTCATGATCGGCTCGGCAATGGCGCGTGCACGCCGAGAGCCGTCGGCGAGAATGCGATCGATCTCGGCGGGATCGGCCGATATCCGCCGGATCTCCTGCCCGATGGGGGCGATCCGCGCCACGGCCGCGTCGATCAGCGACGTCTTGAAGGTTGCGAACTGGGCGCCGCCGAACTCCTCGAGGACCTTGGCTTTGTCCGCGCCGACGAGGCCGCCGTAGATCCCGACCAGATTGTCCGCCTCCGGACGGCTCGCGAGACCGTCGACCGTCTCGGGCAGCGGCTCGGGATCGGTCTTCGCCTTCTTGAGCTTCCGCGCGATGGCGTCGGCGTCGTCGGTCAGGTTGATGCGCGAGAGGTCCGATGGATCGGACTTCGACATCTTCTTCGTGCCGTCGCGCAAGGACATGACGCGCGCCGACTGGATGATCGGCTCGGGCAACGGGAAGAACGCCTCGCCACGACCGGCGGCGGCGATCTGGTCGCGGAAATCGTGGTTGAACTTCTGCGCGATGTCACGCGACAGCTCGACGTGCTGCTTCTGGTCGTCCCCCACGGGCACGTGCGTCGCCCGATAGGCGAGAATGTCGGCGGCCATGAGGTTCGGATAGACGTAGAGCCCGACCGAGGCGGTCTCGCGGTCTTTGCCGGCCTTCTCCTTGAATTGCGTCATGCGATTGAGCCAGCCGATGCGCGCAACGCAATTGAAGACCCAGGCGAGCTCGGCATGCTCGGGAACCTGGCTCTGGTTGAAGACGATCGAGCGCTTGGGATCGAGACCACAGGCAAGATAGGCCGCGGTGACGCTACGGATCGCCGACCTGAGCTCGGCGGGGTCCTGCCAGACCGTGATGGCGTGCATGTCGACGACGCAATAGATGCACTCGCGGCTCTCCTGGTTGGCGATCCAATGGACCATCGCGCCAAGATAGTTGCCCAGGTGCAGGTTGCCGGTCGGTTGCATGCCGGAGAAGACGCGGGGAGCGAATGTCATCGAGGAACCTCTGTTGGATGGCACCTTATTGCGCGCCGATCCCCGCTGCGCAAGAGGCGTGCGACGGGCAGGCGGCGGCCTTGGTTTGCGGCGTCACTGGCGGCGCATCCCGGCGAGCAGCGCGCGCAGGCGCAGGGCTCCCACGAGCTGCGCCGTCAGTGCGAAGACGAGCCCGCCGACGCCCACCAGCAGCGCCAGGGTGCCAAACCGCAAGAGCAGACCGTGGCGCGGCTCGAAATAGGGGGCGAGCCAGGCGGCGAGCAGCCAGATCGCGATGCCCATGATCGCGCTCGAGAGCACGATCCGCGGCAGAGTGCGGGTGAGGCGCCTGTCGGCCACGAATTCCCCGCTGCGGCTCAGGCGCGACCACAGCAGCCAGGCGTTCAGCCAGCCGCCGAGGGATGTCGCCACGGCAATGCCGAGATGCGGCATGAGCCCGAGGTGGCGGAACAGGAAGAAGAGCGCGATGGAGCCGAGCGTGTTGGCGGTGAGGCTGATGGCGGCGAAGCGCATCGGGGTCTTGGTGTCCTCGCGCGCGAAATAGGCCGGCGAGAATACTTTGATGAGCACGAACGAAGGCAGGCCGATGGCAAACAGCGCCAGGGCATGCGCGGTGGCGGGCACGTCGCTGCCGGTAAAGGCGCCGCGCTCGAACAGGACCTTGACGATCGGCGTCGGCACGACGGCGAGCGCCACGGCGGCCGGCACCGTCAGCAGCAGGGCGAACTCGAGCGAGCGGTTCTGGCTGTCCATCACCGCCTCGCGGTTGCCGGCCCTCAGATGCCGGGAGAGGTCCGGCAGGAGCACGACTCCGATGGCGATGCCGACGAGCGCCAGCGGCAGCTCGTAGATGCGGTCGGCGTAATAGAGATGCGAGACGGCGCCGTCCTGAAGCGAGGCGATGACGGTTCCGATGAGGATGTTGACCTGTGTGATGCCGCCGGCGATGACGCCGGGAATCCCGAGTGTCACGAGCCGCCGCACGCCCTCCGAGAGACGCGGCCTCCTAAGGCGCAACCGCATGCCGTTCCGCCGGGCGCCATGAAGCAGCAGCGCGAGCTGCAATACGCCGGCCGCCGCCACGCCCCAGGCCAGCGCGATGCCGGCTTTCGGCTCGTTGCGGTATCCGAGCGCCATGGCGATCAGCATCGCAGCGATGAGCGTCAGATTGAGGACGATGGAGACGGCGGAGGACTCGACGAACTTGCCGAGCGAGTTCAGCACGCCGCTCAGCAGCGCCACCAGCGACATGCAGAGCAGGTAGGGAAACGCGATGCGCGTCAGCAGTACGGCAAGGTCGAACTTCTCCGGCGTGTCCGCGAAGCCCGGCGCAATGGCGTACATGATGAAGGGCATGGCGATCTCGGCGACCGCGGTGAGCAGCAGCAGCACGAACAGCAGGCCCGCCATGGCCTCCTCGGCGAAGCGGCGGGCGGCCTCCTTCCCCTCGCCTTCCAGGGTCTTGGCGAACAGCGGCACGAAGGCGGCGTTGAAGGCGCCCTCGCCGAACAAGCGCCGGAACAGGTTCGGAAAGCGGAAGGCGACGAAGAAGGCGTCGGCCACGGCGCCGGTGCCGAGCACGGCGGCGACGAGGATGTCGCGCAGGAACCCGAGGACCCGGCTGACGAGCGTGAGGCCACCGACCGTGGCGAAGGCGCGATAGAGTTTCATGGCTCGGGAGGTATCCGAGCCGGTCGCGGAGAGCAAGAAGCCGTTCGTCGCCTCGCCCACGCGGTCGCTGGACGCAGCGGGCAGGCCGCGCCTAAGCTCAGGGGAACCTGTTGGGGAGTAAGTCATGGATGCAGTTGTGATCGAGCGCCACATGGCCGTGGCGGTGCTGCGGCTCAATCGGCCGGAGACCATGAATGCGCTGCAAGCGGACGTAAAAGCCGTGCTGGAGCCGACAATTCCAGCGCTTGTGGCCGACGATTCGGTCCGCGCGATCGTGATCACCGGCAGCGGGCGGGCCTTCTCCGCGGGTGGCGACGTGCGCAGCATGCAAGACCCCGAAGGCCGCCGCGGACCCGTGGTCAGGACCCGCATGCAACGCAATCATTCGTGGTCGCGACTGTTGCTCGATTGCGACAAGCCGGTGATCGCCGCGGTGAACGG
>JAGRKR010000658.1 GCA_020442225.1 Hyphomicrobiaceae bacterium
CCGACGTAGCTGTGCGCCTCGTCCAGCACGATCCAGCGCAGCGTGCCCTGCGAACGCTCGAGGATCGGTCCGTCCTGAGCCCGCATCAGCATGTATTCGAGCATCGTGGTGTTAGTGACGAGAATCGAGGGTGGATCCACCCGCAGCCGCTTGCGGTCCGGCACCATCCCGCCGCCGGGCCATTCATGGGGTGGCAGCGTCTCTTTGAGATGTCTGTTGTAGAGCGCGTAGGTGATCCTACCCGACAGGGGCGCAATCCACTCGCCGAGCCGCTCGCGCTGGCTGTCGATCAGAGCGTTCAGCGGGTAGAGGACGATGGCCTGCACGCCCCGCCGCCGCCCGGCCGGCGACTGCCGCAGGAGGTCGTTTAGCATCGGCACCATGAAGCACTCGGTCTTGCCCGAGCCGGTGCCGCTGGTGACGAGAAAGCTCCGCTCCTCGGCCGCGGCAGTCCAGGCGCGCATCTGGTGGAGATAGGGCGCGTGTTCAGCGCCGTGCCGTGGCCATCGGCGGTTCGGCGCCCCGTCTAGTGCGGCCACCAGATCCTCTTCCAAAAGTCTACCTGCCAGATCGTTCAGCGTGCGGTCAGCGCGTTTCCAGACCCGCGCGGCCTCGAACACCGGGTCGGCGAGGAACGCGTCCGCCTGTCCTGGCTCGGCCCGCAGGCGCGCGGAAAGCGCGGCGCGCAGGGCGACCGAGCGGACACGTCCTTTGGCCACCACCGCCGACGCGGCGCGCTCCGCGACCCGATCCAAGACCTCGGCGTAGCCCGAGCGGTTGGTGTCGATGCCGTCCTTCATTCTGCCGTCTTCCCTTATTTCCGCGAAAGGCGCATTGCCTGCCAGGCCATCGCGGCCGGGAGCGCCAAGTCAAAATGGCTCGGGTCTAGGTGGATGCAGCGCAACAGCTGCACCCCGGTGCGGCCCTGCGGCGCTGCTCGCAGGCCGAAGGCGACCTCGGACACGAATAGCGGCGCCTCGATCAGGCCATTCACATGATCGGCAAAACGGACGAAGGCCGCAGGCTGCGCCGCCACGCGCAGGTCGGGAAATGAGAGGTCGCTCTCGCCGTGGCGCCGCGCGGCCGCGTCTGCAAGCCGCAAAAGGGTCCCTTCGGGATCCCCGAACGCTGACGGCATACGCCCGAGCCAGTGCATGAGATCGGGGGGCGCCGCGAGCCTCGCCTCCATGAGGCCGAGCGCGAGATGCCCGTCCAGATCGGGGCGGAGCGTCAGGATCTCCCGCACGCGTCGCGCCATCTGCTCGCGCGCGAGCGTCTCGGCCCGCTCCGCCAGCGCGGGGATCGCAGCGAGGCTGGTGGTCAGGCTTGCCAGCTCCGACGCCACGGCCGCGCCCCAGTCCCGCGGCGCAACAAAAGCCCAGCGGCGTGCGCCGTGACGCTCAAGCTCCAGTCGGTCCGACAGGTCCGATACGTCGGCCCTCACGAGCAGACGCACGGCCACGGCCGACACTCGTTCAAGCGCCAGCACCTGGTCCAGCGCGGAAGGGCTCGCACCATGAGTCGTCAGGGCGTCTATGGCCCGCTCAAGCGCCATGATGTGCTGTACATCGACCCCGTCGCGGAAGATCGCCGCATAGGCTTCGACTCGCGCTGCACGGGTGCGTCCGGTGCCGGCGGCATGCAGACGATCATCTTGATCGGTCGTCGCCTCTTGTCCGGCATCCGGCTCGACCACGAGCGGGCGGGGCGGGCGAAGCGGCTGTCCGTGTAGAGAGGGAAGGAAGAACCAGCGCCCTGGCCCAAGCACGTTTCCCATCGCCGCCGGCGGCGCGTTGGGAGCCGCGACCGCCGGCCCAGGCGCGTCGATGTTGATCGCCACCAGGTCGGGCAACGTCCGTTCATCACCCGGTGCGCCATGCGTTCGCAAGATCACCCCATCCTCGGTCAAATGGGTCTCGCCAAGGAACCGCCGCACTAGGAGTCGGGGCGACTCGTGCCCGTCGGCGAGCGCTCGAAGCCGAACCTCCGCGTCCGGCCCGCCATGGGAGAGCAAGTCGTCCACAAGGTCTCGAATGCTCGACAGGGGCGCCTCGCCGTGGACGCGGACGGCCAGCGGCGACGTTATGCCACCAAGACCGGGCGCGACCAGCCGCAGGCTAAGGTCGGTCTGGCCGACGTGGGCTGGCAGCACCCGCCAGTCGCGCAGATCGTGCAGCGTGATCTCGCGCTGTGTCTCAAGGATCGACCCGTCTGGCCCTGCCAGATAGGCCCGCGTGGCCGGGAGCGCGAGTTGCCAGTCCAGCGTCTCCGCCCCATCTGGCGCAGCGGCGCGCAGGCGGAGCCGCGCCTTGCGGACCCCGCCCGCGGGCAGCGGAACCTGGGCAGACCCAGCCTCATTGATCACCGCCGGCGTGGCGTCTTCCACCCGCAGGGTCCAGCCGGCAGGCAAGCCGGAGACGCTCAGCGCCTCGCCCCCGGCATCCATCGAGAAGCGCGCTGCCGGCGGCAGGATTCGTAGCCGGAGCCGTGCGCCCACGTTCCCGTCTTCTTCCGCGGCGACGTCGAGCGTGCCGAGGAAGCTCTCCTCCGGTGCTGATCGCCGCCAAGCGCCGCGCCCGCCGGAACGGTAGAGACGGCGCCGAGTCGGAAGGG
>JAGRKR010000659.1:0-4147 GCA_020442225.1 Hyphomicrobiaceae bacterium
GACGGGTCTGCCCTCCCCCAGGACCGCCGTTGGACGCAAGGCCGAGGCCGTCGTGGCCGCCCAGGCCCAGAAGCTCGACACGCCGCCGCCAATCCACGGCACGGCCCGCTGGGCGACGGCTGGCGACGTGGCATCGCTGCTGGCGCCCGACCATGCCAGGGAGGCCGCCCAGGGGACGCGCAGTCTCCATTTCGGGGGGCTCATCACCGACGGCGGCTTCGATGCGGGCCAGGATCGCGACACCGGCCTGCCGCTGGTAGTCCGCTACCCCGGACACATCCTGACCGTCGCCGGCACGGGGCAGGGCAAGAGCGCCACGCAGATCATAGCCAATCTCATGACCTACAAGGGGTCCGTGGTCGTCGTCGACCCCAAGGGCGAGCTGTTCGAGGCGACGGCGCGTGAGCGGCGGCGGTTCGGCAAGGTGTTCCGCCTGGCGCCCCTGGCCCGCCAGGGCGAGCCGGCCTCCGACCGCTACAATCCCCTGGCCGAGCTGGACGACCCGCGCGAGCTCGGCAACCGGGCCCGGCGGCTGGCCGAGATGCTGGTGGTGCGGCAGGGGGCGAAAGGGGCGGCGGAAGCCACCTTCTTCGAGAACGAGGCCATCAACCTCCTGACGGCGTTGATCATGTTCGTGGTGGAGGTCAGCGGGGGTCCCGAGCATCAGGCCGACCGTACGTTGGCGAGCGTCCGTGCGTTCTGTGCGCTGCCCGCACTGGCGGGCCGCAAGGAGCGGGTGCTGCCCCGGTACATCGAGGACGTCTTGCAGCGCATGGCGTTGACCTCGTCCCACGCCTACGTGCGCCGGCAGGGGAGCGTGTTCCTCGGCTACGAGGTGAAGCTGCTCTCGGCGATCATCTCCGAGATCAACTCCAACCTGGCCTTCTGGGATGGCCACCCCGGCTTTGCCGAGGTGACGGCGACGAGCGACTTCCGCTTCGCCGACCTCGAGCGCGAGACCATCACCGTCTTCCTCACCATCCCCTTCAAGGACATGGCCACGAGCTTCCGCTTCCTGCGGGCCATGATCGGGTTGGCCTTTGCAGCCCTCGAGGAGAAGGCGGACGCCAGGCGCGCCTCGGTGCTGTTCATCCTCGACGAGTTCGCGGCGCTCAGGGACATGGAGTTCATGCGCGATGCCGTGGCGCAGATGCGCTCGTCGGGGGCTTGGCTGTGGATGCTCGTGCAGGACGTGGCACAGCTCGACGGCGTCTATGGCCAATGGGCGGACGTGTTCCTGTCCCAGACGGATCATCAGGTCTTCTTCGGCGGCACGGTCGATGGCAAGACCAAGACGCACATCTCCTCGGCGCTCGGGGTCACGACGTTCCCCTATCGCGACGCCAACGTGTCCTGGTCGCACAGCGTCGGCCTCTCCGACGGGGCGAGCGAGCAGGTGACGCAGATGGGTGGCGTCAACACGGGCCGCAACATCGGCCAGTCCGTCAACATCACCGAGCCCGTCAAGCTGGCACCCCGGCCGCTGCTGACGCCGTTCGAGGTCGGCACGTATCTCTCGGGCCGGCTGCCCGGCGAGACGCATGCCTCGACGGCGATCGTGTTCTCCAAGCAGGCAGGCGGCTACCCGATCAAGATGCGCCGCCAGCACTGGCGCACGCTGCCGTGGCTGCAACCGCAACACGAGACCGCCAAGACGGGGACCTGACATGGCCGAGCCCAAGCCCAAGCCCAAGCCAACGCTCTCCCTCAGCAATGCGCCCGAGCGCGTGTTCGCCAGTCTGGACGCGCTCATGGTGGAGATGGGCCAGGGCGCGCGCCTCGGCGCCCGCAGCGTGCTCGCGCTCCGGGGCGAGGACCGGCTCTGGGATGATCTCGATCAGGAGGTGCACGCGCTGATCATCGACGGGCAGAGGGGCAGCACCGAGGCGGTCGACCAGAGGGCACTGCGCATGATCGAGCGGACGGCGGCGGCTCTCGAGCACGGCCCCGACAGCCCGGCGCGGCGTGCCGCGTTCAAGCGGTGTGTCGAGGACATCGCGCGCTTGCGGTCGAGCTGGCTGACGCTGGCAGCGCCCGACACGGTGGCACGGCATGTCTCGGCGGTCGTCGTCTGGCATTGTGCGTGGCACCTGCTGGCGGCCGAACTCACGAGCGCCGGCCTCATGGGGGTTCTGAGGGATGAGCCGCAGCGACAGCCCCTGGCCCCGTCCCAACCTCCTCGCTTGCGAGAGCCGTCTTCGCTGACGAGCGTGGCTCGGAGGGCGCGACGTGAGCCGGCGACTCGGGCGGCCCGGCAGATCTGGCGCCAGCGGGCGGAGACGGTCGCTGCGACGGTCGGGGATGTCGGGGTGAGACTCGGCACCACGTTCAAAGCGTTCCTGGCTGCGGCCGGCACCGCGCGGCAGGCCACGGCGGACGCTTGGTCCCAATGGCTGGCTGAGCAGGAGACGCGGCGGGAGGCGCAGCGCACTGAGAAGGCGCTCCGCGCCATCGAGGCTCAAGCGGACCGGCGACGGCGGCGACAAAGCCTGGTCGGCAGGCGTGCGGGCTCCGAGCTTTCCGGCCGGCTCTATGCGCCCGGGTTGCGATCGTCGGTGGCCCCGACCTGGCTGATGCTGGTGGGATGCTCCTGGGTGGCGCTCGTCTGGGGCGCGCTGCTGCTGGCGCCCTTCAACGGTGGCATCGGCTCCGCCGTCATGGTCATGGGCGGCGTCGTCGCGGTGCCCATCTGGGGCACGGTGTTCGGCTTCATCGGCATGGGCGGCGCGCGCGAGGCCACGTTGCGCCAGATGCACTACAAGGGCCTGCCGGACAACCACCCCCTTGCCGACACCTGCCAGACCTACTGTGCCGTGCTGGAGATCCCGATGCCACGACTCGGCACCATTCCCGTGCACAACGCCTTCGCCATGGGCCTCGACGAGCGGAATCCGACGGTCGCCATCGGCAAGCCGCTGCTCGACACGCTGACGCCGGCCGAGGTCAACGCCGTGCTGGCGCACGAGCTCGGCCACGTGGTCTCGGGCGACATGCGCCGCATGATGCTAATGCGCACGTTCCAGAACGCCACCGTGTGGTTCATGCTGGCGCAAGGCGCCAAGCAGGTCGTGCGGTGGATGCTCTCCTGGGCCGCGGAGCTCGCCATCCTGTCGTTCTCGCGCCGGCGCGAGTTCTGGGCCGACGCCATCGGTGCGGCGCTGGCCGGCAAGGAAGCAATGATCGGGGCCTTGCAGAAACTCGAGCAGGCGCCGGTCCTCGGCGCGGACGAGAAGCAGCACGCGCGCTTCATGTTCCGGGGGGTGGTGCTCTCGACGCACCCGAGCACGGCGAATCGCATCGCGGCGCTCAAGGACGAGACCTACATCCGCCGGCTGCCGCGACTGGCGCCGACAGGCTCTGAGAGCGGGTTCGCGAGACGATGAGATGAGACACGCCCATCGGCCCGGAAGCCCGGGCCGACGGCGCGGCGGCGCTACTTCTGCGGCGTGTCGGCCTCGCGCTCCTCGTGGCGGATGACGATGCGGCCGTTGATGGGCAGCGCATTGAGCACGAGGTCGTAGCCCTTGCCGTCTTTGTGGCTGAAGAGCCGGCCGATGCGGGTCCAGTAGGATTTCTGGCCACGGGGCGCGTCCTCGACGGCGTAGGCGAAGAGCAGGGGTTGATTGGTCTCGGTCATGGTTTCGTCTTTCGTTGGTTGTCCGGGCCACGCCTCTCGCGGCCCGTTGGCGCTCACCTGACGGGCGCATCAGACCTGGGCTGCCGGGCTGAGCAACGCGAACCGGAGGCGGCGAAGATGGGCAGGGACCCGTCTGCAGCCGGCCCTTGGCGGGCCAGGGCGCGACTGTCACGGCTGCCAACGCTCTGGGCCGCAGATTGCGTGGAACGGCCTCCACGAGATTGGATGAGCCAGCCACGAGACCCAACCCCGGTACCGCAGATCTCTGCCGATCGATGGTGTCCCCGGCCAAGGCCGCCTGCGGCCGCCATCACGCTCGATGACGCGAAGCGGTGGGCGAGCAACCTCAATGCGAGGTATAGTGGCGCCCATCGGCCCATCGGGCCGGTCCTGCACGAGGGGGAGCATGACCCAGTTGGCGCCGCCGCTCCTGTTCCTGACCACCATCGAGGTGGCCGGCATGCTGCGCATCTCGCGCCGCACGCTCGAGCGCATGCGCGTCGAGGGCAC
>JAGRKR010000659.1:4233-5099 GCA_020442225.1 Hyphomicrobiaceae bacterium
AAGTTCAACTTCGGCTCGACCAGCGAGTACGGGCGGTAAGGGGGATGGACGACGAGTATGTCAAATAACAATTCATTGGCGGAGCATCCCGAAACTGAAGAGCTGGGAAGTGGGCATTTGTGGAGCGAGGCTGAGATGATGGAAAAAGGTAAAGCGCAGATTTGTGGCGTAACCGTTTCACGGCGAGATCTCCTCACGGGGGCGGGTGTGTGTATCTTGCAGTCCAGCTCCTCAGCTTGGGCGCAAAATAATCGCCCTCCAATAGCGGATCCAAAAAGCATAGCTATCGTGGATACCCCACAAGATGTGCGGTGTTACATCGACCAGCTCGCGGCCGCAGGCGTTCAGGTAATTGGGCGGTATTACGCTAGAAAAAAACAAGATGCTCTGCCGCAGAAGCGAATCTCCCATAACGTGGTTTCAGCAGCGTGTGGAGATAATACCATAAAAAAGAGCGAGGCTGCTGCGATCCTCGGCAAGGAGATGGCCATTCTTTCCGTATATCAGTATAGCAGCAATACACCATTGAAATTTCTTTTCGGGATTGATCGAAAAGGAGATCCGATCCGTACGGGGCGACGTGGGAGCGATCATATTGCGATCGCGAGGGCCGAAGCAGATCTCGATGCGGATGCGGCGGTCGACCAAGCAAGGAAGATCGGGCAGCCCAGCGGCACTGCCATATACTTTNNTCTGATTAGATTTCAATCTGCGTGAAGCTAACGATGCAAGGGTCACTTATCAGGTTAAGGAGCCGGACCTCGACGAGGACGGTGACCAGAAGCGAGATGAGAAGGGCGTGCGCCTATGGCGCTGGAGAGCGGTTGACGCTATCTACACAGATCGCAGTCCCGTCTCAAATAGAG
>JAGRKR010000062.1:0-1152 GCA_020442225.1 Hyphomicrobiaceae bacterium
CGCGCGCAGACGGGGCTGCAGGCCTTCTTCTGATCGAGCGATCGAGGCAGCACTCGCGCCGTGCCCCGGCGCGGGAGATCAATCCGGCTGGCGCCAAGGCGCGCGGATGTGCCAGGACGGCTCGCCGGGCTCCTGTCCCTGCGCGAGCCTGCGCTCGACCTCGATGGACCGGCTGAACGACCACGTCGCGATCCAGAGGCCGGCGAGGGCGTTCAGGGCCATGAGCGCCAGATTGATCTCGTAGGGCACTCCGAAAATGGCGAGGAACGGCGAGGTCAGCCCGATGGCCAGGGCCAGGAACGTCGTGGTCGTGAGAACCGCGCAGGAGGCAGCCGCGAGGTAGTCCGAGGTTCCGAGCGTGGTCGATGCCGAATGCGACGAGCCGAGCGGCTGCGACGTCGGTAGGGCGTGCATTTTGGGATACCCGTTGCTTGTGTGAAGCACGCCCACACAGATGCCCGGTTTGCTCCCTCCTGCGCAGCGGGGCGGCGGCATGGCTGCTATGCAGGTTCGCGCAGCTCGAGTAAGCCCAGGAGCACTCCGGAGCATTTTTTTGTGAGGCGCACTGCGCCGGCGGTCTTCTCAGCCTTCCGCCCCGTCTCAAATCATATAACTATCTGTAAAACATGAGAAATTTCTTGTTTCTGCGGCTTGCCTCCGGCTCGCGGGGCAGTTCTTGCGGAAAAACTGACAGCCTTGACAGCGTATCAAGAGCCGCTAAATAAAACGAACGTTCGTTTTGCTTTTTTTGCGGTGCAAGATGCCACGCCTCAAGCCCGAAACCCACCGTGCCCGTCGGGAGAACATCCTGGATGCCGCCGAGCACTGCTTCGCCCGCAGCGGCTTTCATCGCACGACCATGCAGGATATCTGCCGTCAGGCGGGGATCAGCGCAGGTGCGCTCTACGTCTACTTCAACTCGAAGGAGGCTCTGATCGCAGGGCTGTGCGAGCGCGACCGCGCCAAGCTCGCGCTCGAGCTGACGGAGCTCGCGGAGTCGCCGGATCTTATGGCGGCGCTGGCTCGTCTCGGCGAGCACTATGCCATCGACCAGCCGCGCGAGAAGCGTGTGCTGTTCGTCGAGATGGGCGCGGAATCGACCCGAAATGACGAGGTCGGGGAAATATTCCGCTCCGTCGATCGTTTCTGCAT
>JAGRKR010000062.1:1292-5108 GCA_020442225.1 Hyphomicrobiaceae bacterium
GCCAAGGCCGTGCTGCCGGTGCTGATCGAGCTGATCGCCGGTTTCGTGAACCCGACGGGCGATGCCGGCGCGGAGCGGACAGTGACCACAAAGCGCCGCAAGGCGACGCCAGAAAAGCGGGCAGAGACAACCAAGGTATGATCATGCGCAAGCTCATCATGGGGGCAGGTCTCGCCGCGGCGCTTATTGCGGTGGGCATCTATGCCGGCCTCGTTCCCGCCGGCTGGCTCGGCAAGTCCGCCGCCAGGGCCGAGCGAACGATCGCAGCGGCCGAGCCACCTCCGCCGGTCGTCACGGCGAGCCGGGTCGTCATGGCGGAGTTCCGCGATACCGTGCTGGTCACGGGCTCACTGGTGCCGCGCGAGGAGATCCTCGTCGGTCCGGAGGTGGAAGGCCTGCGGGTGCTGGAGATCCTCGTCGAGGACGGCGACACGGTGAAAAAGGGGCAGGTGCTCGCCCGCCTGGTCAGCACGGCGCTGGCGGCGCAGTTGGCGCAGAACGCCGCCGCTCTCGCCAAAGCCGACGCGGCGATCGCCCAGGCTCGGAGCCAGATCGTGCAGGCCCAGGCCACGCTCGCGGAGGCCAAGGCTGCCTTCGAGCGCGCCAAGCCGCTGCGCAAGTCCGGCTACCTGGCCGAGAGCGTCTACGATCAACGGCAGGCTGCCGCCCGCACGGCCGCCGCGCGGCTGGTTGCAGCACGTGACGGCTTGGCGCTCGCGGAAGCGGAGAAGACGCAGATCGAGGCGCAGCGCAAGGAACTCTCCTGGCGGCTCGCCAAGACCGAGGTGCAGGCGCCGGCCGATGGCGTCGTGAGCCGGCGGACTGTGCGCATCGGCGCCGTCGCCAGCGCTGCCGGCGAGCCGATGTTCCGTGTCATCGCCGATGGCATGATCGAGCTCGACGCCGAGGTGACGGAAACGCGCATGCCCGCACTGGCCGCGGATCAGCCCGCCCGCATCGACGTTCCAGGTGTCGGCTGGGTCGAAGGTCGCGTGCGCCTGGTTGCCAGCGAGGTCGACAAGACGACCCGGCTCGGCCGCGTGCGCATCACTCTCAAGCAGGATGCCCGCCTCCGCATCGGCACGTTTGCCAGCGGCGAGATTACGACTCGGACCAGCCGTGGCCTGTCGGTGCCTCGCTCCGCGGTTCTCGACAGGCCGGACGGGGCGGTCGTGCAAGTCGTCATCGGCGACAAGGTGGTGACGCGCAAGGTCGTGACGGGCCTTGGGACCGGTGACAGGATCGAAATCAAATCGGGTCTGGCGCTCGGCGACGTCGTCGTGACGAAGGCCGGCTCGTTCCTTCGCGACGGCGATGCCGTGAAACCCGTTCTCGAGACTGCACCGCGAACCAGCGGAGTCTTCTGATGCGCCTGAACATCTCGGCCTGGGCGATCCGGCAGCCGGTGCCGTCGCTCGTGCTGTTCATGTGCCTGATCGCGCTCGGAATATTCAGTTTCCGCTCGCTGCCGATCACGCGCTTTCCGAATGTCGATGTGCCGATCATCCAGGTGATCGTGACGCAGGCAGGGTCTGCCCCTTCGGAGCTCGAGACACAGGTCACCAAGAAGGTCGAGGACGCCGTCGCCGGCGTGCTCGGCGTCAAGCACATCGTCTCGACCATCAGCGAAGGCCAATCCCTCACGATCATCGAGTTCCAGCTCGAGACCAAGACGGACCGCGCGCTCAACGACGTGAAGGACGCGATCGCGCGCGTTCGCCAGGATCTGCCGCGCACCATCGACGAGCCACTCATCCAGCGTCTCGAGATCGAGGGCCTGCCGATCCTCACCTACGCCGCGACGGCGCCGGCCATGACGCCCGAGGAGCTGTCGTGGTTCATCGACGATACCGTCGCGCGCGCCATCCAGGGCGTGAAGGGCGTCTCGAAGATCGAGCGCGTCGGCGGCGTCGAGCGTGAGATCCGGATCGCGCTCGATCCACGGCGGCTGCTGGCGCTCGGCATCACGGCAGGCGACGTCAACCGGCAACTGCGCGCCACCAACGTCGATCTGGCTGGCGGGCGTGGCGAGATCGGCGGGCGGGAGCAGGCCATTCGCACGCTGGCCAGCAAGACCACCGTTGCCGAACTCGCCAAGACCATGATTGCGCTGCCCGGTGGGCGCAGCGTCAGGCTCGATACGCTCGGCACCATCACGGATACAGTTGCCGAGCCCCGAACCTTTGCCGACCTCAATGGCGCGCCCGTGGTCGCTTTCTCCATCTCGCGCAGCAAGGGCGCCAGCGACGTCGTCGTGGCCAAACTGGTCGCCGACAAGGTGGCGGAGCTCAAGAAGAAGAACCCCAGCGTCGAGTTGAAGCTCATCGATACGGTCGTGGAATATACGGAGGGCGTCTATCACTCGACGATGAAGACGCTGATGGAGGGCGCGGTTCTGGCGATCCTCGTCGTCCTCGTCTTCCTGCGCGATCTCAGAGCCACGATCATCGCCGCCATCGCCTTGCCGCTCTCCATCGTGCCGGCGTTCTGGGCGATGGATGCGCTGGGCTTCTCGCTGAACCTCGTCAGCCTGCTCGCGATCACGATCGTCACGGGCATTCTCGTGGACGACGCCATCGTCGAGATCGAGAACATCGTCCGTCACATCAGAATGGGCAAGACCGCCTATCAGGCCGCACTCGAGGCCGCCGACGAGATCGGCCTCGCCGTCATCGCCATCACCATGACGATCATCGCGGTGTTCGCACCGGTTTCGTTCATGGGCGGCATCGCCGGCCAGTACTTCAAGCAGTTCGGCCTCGTCGTGGCCGCGGCCGTGCTCTTCTCACTGCTGGTGGCGCGTCTGATAACGCCGTTGCTCGCCGCCTATTTCATGCGCCAGACGGGGCATCACGAGGAGGAAGGGCGCGCGATCCGCCTCTACACGCGCCTCGTGCGCTGGTCGGTGCAGCACCGCATCAAGACCGTCGTCGCGGGCCTGCTCATCTTCGCGGCTTCCATCGCCAGCTACAGCCTGCTGCCGCAGTCGTTCCTGCCGCAGGAGGACAACGGGCGGACCCTGCTGGCCGTGGAATTGCCGCCGGGCTCGCGGCTCGAAGATACCATGCGCGTGACGAGTGACGTGGTGCGGCGGATCCGCCAGCGACCAGAGGTGCGCAACGTGTTCGTGAACGGCGGCCGCCTGCTCGGCTCGAGCAACGAGGTCCGCAAGGCGACGCTCGTCGTCCAACTCGTACCCAAGAAGGATCGCAAGCTCGGGCAATCCGACGTGAAGCTCGCCATCGCTGCCGAGCTGGCCAAAATCCCCGACGTGCGCACCTGGTTCCTCAACGAGGACGGCCAGCGCAGCTTCCAGCTCGTCGTGGCCGGCCGCGACGGCGCGGCGGTGTCGAAGGTGGCGGCCGAGTTGACCAGCCAGATGAAGCGCATTCCGCTCCTGACCGGCGTCGTCTCGACGGCCGAGCTCGAGCGGCCGGAGCTGCGCGTCGTGCCGCGCACCGACATCGCCGCCAAGCTCGGGGTCTCGACAGAGGCCATCGCCGAGGCGGTGCGGATCGCCACCATCGGCGACATCAGCGCCGCCCTCGCCAAGTTCAACGCGGGCGACCGCCAGATTCCCATCCGCGTGCAGCTCGTCGAGGATGCGCGCGCAAGCCGGCAGCTTCTCGAGGCGCTGCGCGTGCAGACGGCGACGGGCGTGGCCGTGCCGCTTGCCACCGTCGCCCGCTTCGAGCTTGCGCAGGGACCGACCTCCATCGATCGCTATGATCGGGCGCGCCGCGTCACCGTCAGCGCCGATCTCATGGGCAACGCACCGCTCGGCGCCGCGCTCAAGGCGGTGTACGCGCTGCCGGC
>JAGRKR010000062.1:5208-8887 GCA_020442225.1 Hyphomicrobiaceae bacterium
TTCGCCGTGCTCGTGCTGCTGTTCTCGAGCTTCCTGCAGCCGATCACCATTCTCTTCTCGCTGCCGCTGTCCATCGGCGGCGCCATCATCGCGCTCGTCATCACGCAGAAGCCGATCAGCCTGCCGGTCGTCATCGGCATTCTCATGCTGATGGGTATCGTCACGAAGAACGCCATCATGCTCGTCGATTTCGCGATCGAGGAGATGGCCAAGGGGGCCTCGCGGATGGAGGCCATCGTGGATGCGGGCCGCAAGCGCGCCCGGCCGATCGTCATGACCACGATCGCGATGGTGGGCGGCATGCTGCCGTCGGCACTGGCGCTGGATTCGGGCGGTGAGTTCCGCTCGCCCATGGCCGTCGCCGTCATCGGCGGTCTCATCTCATCGACGATGCTGTCGCTCGTGTTCGTGCCGGCGGTTTTCGTACTGATGGACGAGATCGGCACCTTCGTGTGGGGCTACTTCAGCCGCTTCGTCGGCGAAGGGCGGCGCGCCGAGGGCGATGGGGATGGCGCACCGCCGGCCGCTGGGCCCGACCCCGGCGTCGGCATGCCACCGAGCCGCGCGGCAGAATAAGCCCTTGCAGTGTCATAGACTTGGATGGATCGCGTGCGCGCGATCCCCCCGAGCGATCGCGGCCAGGCGCCGGGGATCGGCGCGCGGCGTTGCCCCGATCTTGCCCAGGGGCGCCATGAAATCACAGAGATGTAGCCACAGTTCCGCTTGAAACCCTGCCTAGATTTCTTATGTAACGCAATGTGAACGCGCTTCAGTACGGTGTTTCCGAACGAGTTCCAGCGTCGTGCGTTCGTGTCGAGAGTAGAAGAGCCCGACGACGACAGTAGAGGCTCAGCTCGCAGGGGAAGGTCGGACCGATGAGTGCCGTACTCTTGAAATTCCCGTCTGCTCGTGCCGCGGATGCAGCGAGCACGCAGCCGAACGATCTGGCCGAGCGCATGCACTTCTGGTCGGGCGCGTCCGGCCGCGCCTACGTTCACACGACCTACACCCTGTTCGAGTGCCCGAAGCTGCCGGCCTGCGTTTACACGCTCGTCCGTCGCGAGGCCGACGGCCGCCGCACGGCGATCCTGGTCGGCCGCACCGAGCGCCATGCCACGTCACTCAATCTCGCCGAGGTCCGCCAGCTCGCGGCACGCCACGGTGCGAACGAGGTGGACGTGCACCTGATCGCGGCGAACGTGCCTCAGCGCGAGCTTGCAACCTACGATCTGCGCGCCGGCCAGTTCGCGTGTCTGGCACACGTGCCGCCGCAGTCGCCGCTGCCGCGCCGCAAGACACAGCCCTGACCATCATCGCGTGACCGCTCGCGAGGGAAGCGCTGCGCGCTTCCGTCAAGACGGCGCCTCGGGCCTGCAACGCCGCCGACCGCTCGGCGGCGTTTTCGTCAGGGCGCCCACCTCACTCGGCCCGCCTCGCTGACATCCAGCCCGCCGAGCTCGCGCGCGCGGGTCGCCATCGCCGGTTGGCGCAGAAACGCCAGGAGCTTCTGCAGGCGCGGGCGATAGCTGTCGCGCTGGCGCATGAGCAGGTCGAACCGCTCCATCACGACCGGAATGAAATCCAGCCCGGCGCCGGCTGCGACCGCCCGCGTGGCGACGCCGCAATCGGCATGCCCGGCGCGGATGAACTGCGCGATATCGGGACCTGTCGCGCAGACGTCGGCCGAGGCGAAATCCGCCAGCGAGCTTGCCGATTGGCGAAGCAAGGCCGTGAGGAGCTGCTGCGCTCCGGCGCCTTCAGGCCGCATGGCAAGTCGTGCCCCCTTGCGGGCCGCGTTACCGACGTCGGTGAGAGCGAGCGGATTGCCGGGGGCCACCAGCAGGCCCTGCTCGCGAGTCGCGAAACCGATGAGCACGGCATCGTAGAGTGCGCCCGTCGTCGTAACCCGCTCGATGTTGGCGTCCCTGGTCATGTCGTCGAGGTCGTGGAAATGGATCGCAGCCGCGACCACCTCACCGCGGAGCAGGCGCAAGAACCCGGATTCGCTGCCCTCCGGCAGGATCGCAAGACCAGCGCGGCTTTCCGCGAGCGCCCACTGCAGGAGCGGATCATGGCTGCCGCCGACGATGGGCGGCGGGTCGGCCGGCAGCATGCCCGCGGGTCTGTGCAGGCCGGCCTGCAACCAGCGATCGAGGTCGTTGCGCGGAAACAGCCACTTGCCCGTGGCTTTGGTGCACGGGATCGCCTGATCGGCAACCAGTTCGTAGAGCTTGCGTTCCTTGATGCGGAGGTAGGTGGCCGCCTCGGCGGTCGTCAGGAGGTCTGGAGCTGCATTCATATGCGCATACATGCATAATTTCTAAAACTTGACGTTCATAAGGAATACACGACAAGCTTCGCGCGTCAACGATTTCGGAGCGTTTGCGTGGACGGCGCCGGTGCCATGGATCTCATCCTGAACGGTGACCCGGAGCTGTGGGCCATCGTCAGGCTGTCGCTGCTCGTAACGCTGTCGGCCACCATCCTGAGCGCCGTGGTCGGCATGCCGATCGGTGCGATTGTCGGCCTGACGAAATTCCCCGGCCGCGAGGCGATCATCGTCGTTCTCAACGCGCTGATGGGGTTGCCTCCGGTTCTGGTCGGCCTGCTCGTCTTTCTCCTGCTGTCCCGCTCGGGGCCTCTCGGCTCGCTCGGCATTCTCTTCACGCCATCGGCGATGGTCGTAGCGCAGACGGTTCTCATCACCCCCATCATCGCGGCGCTGACCCGGCAGGTGATCGAGGATCTCTGGGCGGAGTACCGTGACGAGCTGACCGCGATGAACGTCGGTCCGCTGGCCCGCGTCCAGACGCTGCTCTGGGACGCTCGCTTCAGCCTCGTCACGATATTGCTGGCCGGCTTCGGCCGCGCCTCGGCCGAGGTGGGGGCGGTGATGATCGTCGGCGGCAACATCGACGGCTTCACGCGCGTGATGACAACGACGATCGCTTTGGAGACCTCGAAGGGAAATCTCATCCTCGCCATCAGCCTCGGCATGGTCCTGATCTCCCTCGTCATCGGCGTCAACGTCATCGCGTGGATGATCCGGCAATGGGCCCATCGTCATGCTGGCTAGGCCGGGGAGCGCGCAGGCGATGCGCGATGTTGCAAGCGAACTGCCGATCGGCTTCGACGGCGTCGGCGTCGCCTTCGGCGGCCGCGTGGTCCTCGAGAGGGTCTCCATGGAGCTCCGCAATGGCGCGCCGACGGTTCTCATCGGTCCCAACGGCTCGGGCAAGACCACATTCATGCGGCTCGCCAGCGGACTGATGGCGCCGACCATGGGACGGATCACTTACGCCGGGCGCACGTCGGCGCGCGCGGACCGATATGCCTTCGTTCTCCAGAAGCCGGTCATGCTGCGCCGCTCGACTGCGGCCAATGTCGCCTATGCGCTGACGGCCGCTGGCCGCAGGGCCGAGCCGCCGCGCATTCAGGAGCTGCTGGAGCTGGTCGGGCTACCGGAGCACGCCGGCCGGCCGGCGCGGCGTCTGTCGGGTGGCGAGCAGCAGCGCCTGGCGCTGGCACGAGCGCTGGCCGTGGAACCGGAAGTTCTGTTTCTGGACGAACCCACGGCCAGCCTCGACCCGGCTTCCGCGCTGTTGATCGAGGAGATCGTCGGCGAAGTGCAGGCGCAGGGCATGCGGGTCGTTCTCGTCACGCATGATGTCGGTCAGGC
>JAGRKR010000660.1:0-1607 GCA_020442225.1 Hyphomicrobiaceae bacterium
TCGCGTCGGCCGTCGACGCCGACGATGGAGGCCACGGCCCCGGCGGCGATGAGCGCCGGCACGCTGTCGGCGGCCGGCGAGCCGTTGCAGAGGTTGCCGCCGAGCGTGGCGCGCCCCTGCACCTGGGTGGAGCCGATCAGATTGGCGGCCTCGACGACGCCGGGCCACATCGCTTTCAGCGCCTTGTGCTCCTTGAGCTCGGCACCGGTCACAGCCGCGCCGATCCTGAAGCCGCGGCTCGGCTCCTCGTCCACGGTGCGCAGCTCGGAGATCTTCTTGATGTCGACGACGATCTCGGGCTCCAGGATCTCTGAACGGATCTGCACCAGAAGATCCGTGCCGCCTGCCAGCACACGCGCCTTGCCAGCGGATTCCGCCAGCAGCCGCGCGGCAGCCTCGAGGGTTTGAGGCGCCTCGTATCGCATTCTTTCGGCCTCGCTTCTCAGATTGTTTGTCCGGACAGGATTGTGACTCGCTCGGCGCGTGTCGTGAAGCCCTATTTCTAGCGTACCCGCCGTGCATGTCGAGTCCGGCCTGACCGGCACCGGAGCGGCATTTTCTCAGCGGTTCAGGTCAACCGGCGGCGCGGCGGGCGGACGAGCAGCACGAGAACGAGCGCCGCCAGGGAGGCGGCGGTGTAGAGATAGAAGGCATTGATATAGCCGATCATGGCCGCCTGCCTGTCGATCTCCTTGGCGAGGCGCGCCAGCCCGGAGAGGGTTTCGATGCTCCAGCCGCCGCTCACGCCGGGAAGTTGCAGGGCCTCGCTGTAGGGCGTGACGGACTCGGTCATGCGGGAGTAGTTGGCGCCCGTGGTGCGGACGACTTCCGCCACCGACAGCGAGATGAACAGGCTCGAGCCGAGGTTGCGCATGAGGTGGTAGAGCGCCGTCGCCTCTGCGAGATAGCGGTTGTCGATTGTCGAGAAGGTCGCCACGGTCATCGGCACCCAGATGGTCCCGACGGCGAGCCCCTGGATGAAGCTGTTGGCCGCCAGCACGCCATGGCTGACGTTGAGATCGATCGAGGCCAGCCACAGGCCGGATGTGACCTGCAACCCGAAACCGAGGCCCATGCCGATGCGGGGGTCGAGCTTCGAGATGTACATGGCCAGGAAGAACCCTGTCATGGCGCCACCGCCCCGCCAACTGATGATGTAGCCGATCAGGCTGTCGGGAAAGCCGGCGTGCTGGCGCAGCAGGCTCGGCAACAGGACCATCGGCGTGAAGTTCAGCATGCCGAAGATGGCGATGAGGCAAAGTCCGAGCGCGTAGTTGCGGTCGAGCAGGAGCCGGAGATTGAGGAAGGGGCGGTCGTAGGTCAGGCTGTGGGCCAGGAAAAGATAGAAGGCGAGGCCGGCGAGCAGGGCGATGAGGATGATGGCGTTCGACTGGAACCAGTCCTCGCGCTCGCCGCGGGCCAGGACGAGTTGCAGGCAGCCGATCGCGAGCGAGAACGTCAGGAAGCCGATCCAGTCCAGCCGCCGCTCGCCCATCGGCAGATCGCGTGGCAGGGCCAGTGCGATGCCGATGCTGGCTACCACACCGAACGGCACGAGCATGTAGAACGCCCAGCGCCAGCTTGTCGCCTCCGCCAGCATGCCGCCG
>JAGRKR010000660.1:1638-1829 GCA_020442225.1 Hyphomicrobiaceae bacterium
TAGATGGCGATGATGATGCCGTGGTGCTTGCGATCGAAGCTGTCGAGCAGGATCGTCTGCGAGAGCGGTATGATCGGAGCGCCGGCGAGGCCTTGCAGAATGCGCCAGAGGACGAGGGACTGGAGCGAGGTCGCGGCGCCGCAGAGGAACGTCGCCACGGTGAAGATGGCGATGGCGAAGACCATGACGCC
>JAGRKR010000063.1 GCA_020442225.1 Hyphomicrobiaceae bacterium
GCCACGGCGACGCGCTGCTGCTGGCCGCCCGACAGGCTGGAGGGCGATCGCTTCTCGGTTCCGCCCATGCCGACCAGCGTCAGAACCTCGGCGACACGGTCGGTGATCTCCTTGGCGGGGAGCCCGGCGATCTTCAGGCCGAGCGAGACGTTCTCGCCGACGGTCTTGTGCGGCCACAGCGCGTAGGACTGGAAGACCATGCCGAGGTTGCGCTTCTCGGGCGGCACGAACGTGCCGGCGCTGGGATCGGCGAGAGTTACACCGTCGAGCGAAACGCGGCCGCTGTCGAAGGTCTCGAGGCCGGCGATGGAGCGCAGCGTCGTGGTCTTGCCGCAACCCGACGGCCCGAGCAGGGTGCAGACCTCGCCCTTGGCCATCGTGATGGAGACGCGATCGACGGCGACGAAGCTGCCGAAGCGCTTCACCAGGTTCTCCACCACGAGATACGTCATGGGTCTCAAAGCTCCTTTGTCTTCTTGTGATGGGAGGCGGAAGGCCTCAACTCTGCGAGCGGGTGATGTCCACCTTGAAGAGGTAGCCGGCGAGGAAGATGACGAGCCCCACGACGAGCACCTGGATCATCGCCATGGCCGAAAGCGCGGTGTAGTCGCCCTCCGCCCAGCGATTATAGATGAGCACCGAGAGCACTTCGCTGTTGGGCGAGTAGAGGAAGATCGAGGTCGTGAGCTCGCGCACGAAGATGATGAAGAGCAGCATCCAGGCGCCGACCATGCCCGGCTTCAGCAGCGGGATGGTGACTTCCCTGACCGTGCGCGCCCAACTGGCGCCCACCATCGTCGCGGCTTCCTCGAGACTCTTGTCGATCTGCACGAAGGTGGCGCCGACGTTGCGCACGGCGTAGGGCAGGAAGCCCGTCACGTAGCCGATGAGCAGTATCCACAGCGTGCCGTAGATCGGCAGCGGCAGGTAGATGTAGGTCCAGAGCATGCCGATGGCGAGCACGACGTGCGGCACGGAGATCGGCACCATGACGATGAGGTCGACGAAGCCGCGGTAGGAGACGCGGGAGCGATGGATGATCCAGTTGAGCACCACGCCGAGGATCATGGAAACGGTCGCCGCGCCGATCGACAGGATGAGCGTGTTGCTGATCGCCTGCGCGCCCATGGGGTTGTCGAAAAACACGTTCTTGTAGTTGGCGAGCGTCATCAGCGAGAACGAGAATTTCGCCGTGTAGAGAGGCACCAGCGAGACATAGCCGATCATGAGCAACGGCAGCACGCTCGCCAGGATGACGAACAGGAAGGCGAAGGCGAAGGCGACCCAGCGCAACCCCTTGAGCTCGATAATACGCGGCCGGAAGCCCTTGCCGGCGATGGTCGTGTAGGAGCGGCCCTTCATGACGCGGTTCTGCAGGACGATGCCGATCACCGTGATGAAGAGCAGGACGAACGACAGAGCGGCGGCGCTGTTGAACTGTGTCGGGTACTGCTGCGTGAGGTCGAAGATGTACGTCGTCATGACGTGGAAGTTGCGCGGGGCGCCGAGCACGGCAGGCACGCCGAACTGTCCGGCGGTTGCTACGAACGTCAGCAGCATGCCCGAGAGAATGGCCGGCGTGACCAGCGGAACGGTGATGTACAGCATCACCTGGCGACGGTTGAGCCCGCTCATGTAGCCGGACTCCTCGAGCATCGGGTCCATGTTGTAAAGCGCGCTCGAGGTGAAGATGAAGACGTATGGCGCGTAGAAGAGGCCCATGACCCAGACGATGCCGCCGAGCGTGTAGAGGTTGATCTCGGGCAGCCCCAGGGCCGTCATGAGGAGGTTGAGAGGGCCGACGCCCTTCTGGCAGAGCAGCGACCAGGCGAGCGCGCCGATGAACGGGGCTACGAAGAACGGCACCATGACGCCGATGCGCAGCAGGCGCGGGAAGGGAACGTCGGTGCGGATGACCAGCCAGGCCATGAGCACGCCGATGAGACAGGCGATGATGGTGCTGAGCGTGGCAACCTGGATCGAATGCCAGATCGCCTGCAGATAGCGGGCGTGTGTCAGCACGCGGCGGAAATTCTCGAGCGTAATGCCGTTCGCCTTGTCGCCGAGCGGGACGTCCGTCAGCGCGCCGTAGACGAGGAACCCCAGCGGTGCCAGCACCATGAAGCCAAGTACAAGGGTGAGAACCGGGAACAGGATGGCAGGGACGCCTGAAATCCGGGGGCCCTTGGAGGCGTCATGCGAAAGTCTTGCGGTCGGCGTGGCTGTGGCTGGCACGATGAGGTGTCCGGTTCCTGAATGTTCGAGAGGTGCGACGGTGACGCCATCGCGCCGCTATGCGCGAAAGGTGCCGGGATGCCGCCCGCCGTCCTCGGCAAGCTGCCCTGTTCGCGCCGGGGAGGGGCGGCTGCGCCACCGGCGCGTGGTGCCGCCCCTCGACCTGTCGCGGATCAGAGGCCGAAGACTTTGACGAACTCCGCCGTGAGCTTCTTGCGATCCTTCAGGTAGGATTCGTAGTCGATGTCCATGACCTTCAGGGTGTCGTAGGCGGGCTTGCCTGCGAGCGGCGCCACGTCCTTGCGCGCCGAGTAGACGCCGCCGATGTCGCGGACGACCTCCTGGCCGGCCTTGGACAGCCACCAGTCGTAGAACACCTTGGCGGCGGCATTGTTGGGGCCGCGCTTGATGACGGCGATCGGAGCGATCGTCACGGGCGTGATCTCCGGCGGATAGACGGCCGTGATCGGTGCCTTCTTCTTCTTGATGTTGATGTAGACGGCATAGTCGAGCTGCTCCGTCACCGGCAACTCGCCCGAGACCATGCGATCCATCAGGGCGCCGTGGCCGCGCGTCAGGAGCATCTTGGTCTTGGCGAGCTTCTCCCACCATTTGACGCCCAGGCTCGGCGTATTGCGCGTGACGTAGTACCAGCTATAGCCGGTGCCGCCGACGCGCGGATCGATGCCGCCGAGCTTGCCGGTCCACTTGGCGTCGGCGAACTCCTGCCAGGTCTTGGGTGCATCCTTGGCGCCGAGCTTCGTGTTGTTGTAGGCGAACATCGTCGCGACCGTACGGCCGTTGACCCACAATCCGTCCTTGTCGCGATCGGCCTTGCCGTAGTGCTTCGCCTCAGGGCTCACGTAGTCGAGCAGCTCCTTGCGGGCCTTGAGGTTCAGGAACGGGCCGGGATCGGCGATCAGGAAGATGTCGCAGAGCACGCGGTTCGCCTTGAGCTCGGCCTCGAGGCGCTGCAGCGCCTGATAGGTCGGCGCGTAGAAGACATTGACGGTGATGCCCTTGCCGAGCTTGTTGAAGGCCGCTGCCACGGGAGCGGAATAGGACGTCGGCATGGACGTGTACATCGTCACCGTGCCGCTCGCCGCGGCCTGCGCCCGGCCGATGATGGAGAACGTTCCGACGGAGGCGCCGGCCGCAATCGCGGCGCTCGCCGAGCCGATGAACGTGCGCCGCGTCAGCGCGGCCTCCCGAGGAGTGTCGGCAGCGTGCCTGGTCACGCCCTTGTCGGTCTTCTTTTCGGTCATCGTTCCCTCCTGCTGATCAGTTCTTCGTTTGACGGCCCTCGTTGGCTCGAGGGAGCTCGGGCCAGGATGCCCGACTTTGGTATGAGACGCTAGGTCGCCCAAACGCCGCGGTCAATATTCGTCCCTCTGCGGACATATGCTTGTTGTCCGTAGCGATCAGGGCAGGCGTGGTCTCGGCACGCCGAAGCCGATCTCGCGCTCGAACAGGTTGGCGATGGCGAGCAGCTTGCGTTCGGAGAACGGGCGCCCGACGAGCTGGAAGGCGACCGGCATGCCGCGTGAATCGACGCCACAGGGCACGCTGACGGACGGCAGACCGAGGTAGTTGATGGGGCGGGTGAGGGCGGCGAAGCCGGCGATCACGGGCAGGATCTCGCCTGCCTTCTCGCGCGCCGCGACCTCGGCGATGGTCGGCGTCTCGATGGCGGCCGTCGGCAGCATCAGTGCATCGGCGTCGGCGATGGTCTCCTCGATGAACTCGGCGGTGAGCCGGCCCCGGAGCATCAGCGCCTCGATATAGCGCGTGGCCGGCAGCATGAAGCCGGCGAGCGTGCGGTCGTAGGTGAGCCGGCCATAGTCGTTCGGCCGCTCCGTCATCCAGCGCCGGTGCAGCGCCGCCGCCTCGCATTTCGAGATGGTGTCGCCGAGCGAATAGAGCGGGCCGAAGTCCGGCAGGGTCCGCGAAACGGTCGTCGCGCCAAGCCCTTTGAAGGCACCGGCGGCCGTCGCCACACTCGCGGCAATGGACGGTGCAACGCCCGAGATGCTCTCCGGCGCGGCGACCGCGATCTTCAGCGCGCGCGGGTCGAGCTCCGGCAGGCCCGGGGGTGGGGGCGGCTCGTCGGCGGTGGTTGCGTCTCCGGCATCGCGGCCGGCGATGATCGAAAGGATGAGCGCACAATCGCGGGCGTGCCGCGCCAGGGGGCCGATGCAGTCGAGCGAGAAGGCGCGCGGGATCGAGCCCTGATTCGAGACGCGGCTCCAGGTGGGCTTGATGCCGACCACGCCGCAGATGGCCGCGGGAATGCGGATCGAGCCGCCCGTGTCCGAGCCGAGGGCCGCAGGGACGATGCCCGCGGCGACAGTGGCGCCCGAGCCGGAAGAGGAGCCGCCGGTGACCCGCGCGGGATCGTGAGGGTTGCCGCAATCGCCGACGTGGGGATTGCGCCCGGTGGGGCTCGCGGCGAACTCGCACATGTTGAGGGCGCCGATGGTGATCGAGCCGGCAGCCTCGAGCCGGGCGATGGGGGTCGCGGTCGCGGTCGTGCGGAAGTCCTTGAGGATCGGAGAGCCGCCGGTCATGATCTTGCCGGCGCGCCAGAACATATCCTTATGGGCGAGCGGCACGCCGTGCAGGGGGCCGAGCGGGCCGCGAATGGTGCCTTTCCGGCGCGCCTTGTCGGCGGCCTGCGCCTTCTCGAGCGCCTCCGCCTTGTCGAGCGATATGAAGGCGTTGATGTGCGGCTGCCAGGCCTCCGCGCTGGCGATGGCGGCGCCCACCGCGGCTTCGCTCGTCACCTCGCCCTTGGCGATGGCGGCTGCCAGGTCGACGACGCCAAGACCGGCGATCTCGCTCGATGCGCTCATCGCTTCTCTCCATGCGCCTTGCCCTCGGCAAGAACCTGACCGTAGCTGCCGGGCACGTCGAAGAAGTCCTTCTTGGCATCAGCCAGCGCCTTGACCGCCGCGCTCACCCGATCGGTATCGCCGGCGGAGAGGGCCCGAGCATCGGCATCGACCTCGAGCGTGTGGAAATGCCGGAGCAGCCTTTCGACCTCGTCCGGAGAGAGCGGGCGATCCGCTTCAGGCTTGCTGGTCACGTCTCCTCCAAGCTGCAGGGGTCGTGCGGGCGCGGGTGGGGGGCGATGTCACGGCCGCCCCCGCCGCGCCTGCGTCTCGATGGCTATCTGGCGGCCTGGTCGATCAGGTCGCGCACGCCTGCCTCCGCCTCCAGCGCCCAGATTCTGGTCGCCAGAGCCTCGGCACGGGCGGCGCCGATGACCGGTGTCGCCAGCTTCATGAACTTCGCCGTCAAGGCCTCGTCCGTCAGCGGTCGCTCCGGCTCGCCGTAAGGGTTCTCGATAAAGCGCTCGAGCTTCTTGCCGCCCTTGGTCGTGAGCGTGACGCGAGCCGGGCGCTTCTTCGGGTAATCCCTATCGGAAACCTCGTCGACGTGCACCGTGATGCGGTCGGCAAGCGCCTTCGTGGCGGCGTCTGCCCGGTGCTCCGGGGTGAGGTGCTCGAGATCGGCGCCGCCGTAGCGCAGCGCCGTCGCCGTCACGAACGGAATGCTCATCTGCGCCTTCGTGAAGGTCTCCCAGGTCTTGAGGTCGTGGGCGCAGGCGACCTTGTAGGTGCCGACCTCGATGGCCTCGACGTCGTCGGGGCCGATGCCCTCCACCTTACGCATGTCGAGCACGGCGTCGATGGGCGAGTGGATATGCCGGCAGGAGGCATAGGGCTTGATGTAGCAGCGGTTCACGGCATAGCCTGGCCCGGTGCCGACCGTCATGATGTCGAGCGTCCGGTAGTGGTCCGGGTCGCTGTCGGCGCCGCCGTAGGCCTGGAAGAAGCCGTCGGAGCTCTCGATGGCGCCCTTGGGGGCCTTGAGCCCCTGCTCGGCCAGGATGCCGGAGAGCAGGCCGTTGCGGGCCGCAAATCCCGGATGCAGACGCTTCACGTCGCCACCATGCATGAACGTGAAAAGACCGCTCGCGGTCGATGCCGCGACGCCGATCGCCCGCTCGTGCCGGTCCGCGTCGAACCCCTTGAGCACGCCCCAGACGAAGGCTGCGCCGAAGACGCCCGTCGTCGAGGTATTGTGGAAGCCGCGCCAGCGGGCTCTGGGGTGCACCGCCGCCGCCAGACGGCACATGATCTCGTAGCCTGCGACCGTGGCCTCGATCATCTTCTTGCCGCTGGCGTTGCTGGCATGTCCGGCCGCAGCGAGCGCGGGGATGATGACGGTGCCAGGATGGACAGAGCCCTCGCGATAGCCGTCGTCGAGCTCGAGGCCGTGGCCGGCGCCGCCCGCGATGAAGGCCGAGGACAGCATGTCGAAACGCTTGGAGCGGCCGAGCACCGGCACATTGCCGCTGCTGCCGGCGGCGACGATCGCGGCCTCGGCGATGTCGGTCACCTCTTGCGTGGCGCCGGCGATGCAGGCCCCGAGGGAGTCTAGGAAATGGTACTTGGCCCGATGCCGTGTCGCCTCGTCGAGCGTGTCGTAGCTGACGCTCGCCGCCATCTCCGACAGTGCACGTGTGGCGCCCCGCGCCGAGTCCGAAACCCGTGTCACGACATTCATGACCTATCGACCTCCCATGATGACGAGCGGCAACCGCCTCGATGACGCGCGGCCTTCGCCGGACGGAGCCGACCGGCACTGTCGGCGCGCGTGGTTGTCCGGACTTTATGCGGAGACGGCCGGCCTGTCGAGACGCCTCGCGGAAAGAGGGAATCGACAATCGCGCCGCAAGCGGCTTTGATGATGCCGACACGGATCTTGATGCTGAAACGGAGAGGGCCTCGGATATGCGGAAGGTGGAGGGACGTCTCGTCCGCGATACGCTCGACGAGCTGGTGGCGCCGGACGTCACGGCCGTGCTGGCCATCGACATCCAGAACGATTTCTGCGCCGACGGCGGGCATTTCCATCGCTACGGCAAGGACCTCTCCCGCATACAGGCGACCCTGCCGACCATGGTGCGTTTCATCCAGGAGGCGCAGGAGCTGGGCATCCCCGTTGTTTTCGTGCGCCAGTTCACGTTGCCGGACGGCAAGAGCGACAGCCCGGCGTGGCTGCGCTTCAAGACGCGGGACGGTAAATCCCCCGACTATTGCCTGCCCGGGTCATGGGGCTGGCAATTCGTGGACGGTCTCGTTCCTGGCAAGCGCGATACGGTCGTCGAGAAGCCGCGCCCCGACGGGTTCGTGAGGACCAATCTCGACGGCGTCTTGAGAGCACAGGGCATCGAGACCGTGGTCTGTCTCGGCACCACGACGGAGGGGTGCGTCGAGTCGACGATCCGCGGAGCCTCTTATCACGACTACTACACCGTGGTGGTGGGTGACGCCGTGGCAACCACCACAGCCGCGCGCCATGAGGGCAGCATGGGCCTGCTCGGAGCCCGCTATCCCGTGCATTCGGCCGAGGAGATCCTCTGTTCGTGGCGGCGTGCGAAGGGCGCGGCGCGGGCTGCCTGAGCCTTCGCCGGGCGTGCGCCATCGCGGATTACAGCGCGACGTGCTGTTTCAGTCCTTCGGGCCTTTCGCGAAGGCGGCCTTGATGCGCTCGGCGGTGTCGGCCGTCAGCCGTCCCTCGGCGATCAGCTCGGCCAGGATATCGTCGGTGTGCTCGCCGACGTCGGGTCCGGGATGGCGGATACGACCGGGCGTCATGGAGAGCTGCGGGAAGACGTTCTGCATCCGGATCGGGCCGAGCTGCGGATCCTGGACCGTGGTGACGGTATCGCGCGCCTTGAAGTGCGGGTCCTCGAAGATCTGGCCGATGTCGTAGATGGGCGCGATGGCGGCCTCTGCCTTCTCGAAGGCATCGACCACCTCGTCGAGCGTGTGGCGTGCGATCCAGCCACCCACCGTGCCGTCGATCTCCTCGACGTGATCGACGCGTCCGCGTGCCGTCTTGAAGCGGGGATCGTCGGCGAAGGCCTTGCCGCCGGTCAGCTCCAGCACGCGCCGCGTGATGCTCGGGGCGGACGCGGAGAGCGCCACCCAGCGTCCCTCCTTGGTCTTGTAGGCGTTGCGCGGGGCATTGATGACCGAGCGGTTGCCCGTGCGGCTCTGCATGATGCCGAGCTGATCGTAGATGGTCGCCTGCGCCCCGAGCAGCGAGAACAGCGGCTCATAGATGGCGAGGTCGATGTACTGCCCCTTCCCAGTGCCCTGCTGGTCGCGTTCCCAGAGCGCGAACATGATGGCGAAAACACCGTGGTAGGCGGCCACGCCATCGGCGAGCCCGAACGGCGGCAGCGTCGGCGGGCCGTTGGCCTCGCCGGTGATGTGCGCGAACCCGCTCATGGCCTCGGCCAGAGTGCCGAATCCGGCACGGTGGCGGTAGGGCCCGGTCTGGCCGAAGCCCGTGACGCGCAGCATCACGAGCCTCGGATTGAGCGCGGACAGGACGTCCCAGCCGATGCCCCAGCGCTCGAGCGTGCCGGTGCGGAAGTTCTCGACCAGCACGTCGGCGTCCTTGACCAGCGCCTTCAGGGTTTCCTTGCCGTCGTCGGTGTGCAGGTCGAGGGCGATGGAGCGCTTGTTGCGCCCGACCACTTTCCACCACAGGCCGGCGCCGTCCTTGGAGAAGCCGACCTTGCGGATGACGTCGCCATCGGGATGCTCGATCTTGATGACGTCGGCGCCGAAATCGCCGAGGACCATGGCGGCTAGCGGCCCCGCGTAGATCGTGGCGCAGTCGATGACCTTGAGGCCTCGCAACGGCCCTTGCGGCCCGTCTTCCTCGCTCATGTCGCGTCCCTCGCTACACTGTTCCGTGCTTGATGCGGTCGGCGAGCTCGACGATGGCGCGGGCCTCGTCGAAGAAGGGGCCGTCCACCATCTTGCCGTTCACGATGAAGGCGCCCTTGCCGCGGTTGACGGGATCGGCCAGGGCCGTGAGCACGTCGCGCGCATGGGCGATCTCGGCCTCGCTCGGCGTATAGACGCGGTTGATGATCTCGATCTGCGAGGGGTGGATCGCGCTCTTGCCGGCATAGCCCATGAGGCGGCCCGCCCGCGCGTCCGCCTCGAGGCCGGCCTTGTCGGCGACGTTGGCATTGGCGGTGTCATAGGCCGGCACACGCGCCTCGGCGGCTGCCATTTTCATGGCGAGCCGCACGGCGGCCATGGTTGACTCGGTTCGCGTGATGCCGTGCGGCGCGAAGAGGTCGCCAAGCCCGAGCTGGAGCCCCATGACGCGCGGGCTCGCCGTCGCCAGCTCGTGAGCGAGCCGCCAGCCTTTCGGGCTTTCGATGTTGACGAGGATCTTGACGCGGCCGGGCGTCAGGCCCTTGCGCGCCTCGATGGCGTCGAGCGCCATGGCTGCCCGCTCGACGTCGGCGCCGCTCTCGCCCTTGGGCAGGTTGATGGCATCGAGCGCCGGCACGGCGACGGCCTCGAGGTCCGGCATGAAGTCGGCCGTGTCCAGGCCGTTGACACGCACGATCATGATCTTGGCCGCCGACGGGCCGAGACCCGTCAGGAACTCCGCGACGCGCGTGCGCGCCTCCGCCTTGCGCTCGGTGACGACCGCGTCCTCGAGATCGAAGGAGAGCGCATCGGCCGCGCTTTGCATGGCCTTGGTGAAGAACTCCGGCCGGCTGCCAGGCACGAACAGCTTGCAGCGCATCAGTCTTGTCTTGCTCGTCACCTGGCAATCGCCTCGCTTGCTGGGCGCGACCCGGCATTGGGCCGCCGCTCGTTCAATGGTCCGTGGCCGCCGGCTCAGCGGCCGATGGCATAGCCCTGCATGCCGCGCGGATTGGCGGCCGCCTTGAGCATGCGGCCGTCGCGGGCCGCCGCCGTCAGGCGACCTTCCGACCAGTCGCCGCCGACCTCGACCTTGTGGCCGCGCCGGATCAGCTCCTTCACGGTGTCCTTGGGCATGCGGCCTTCGACCACCACGACGCCGGGCCGCGCGGTCCGCGGCCAGAACGAGCTCGGGAAATGCTCGGTGTGGAAGGCCGGGCAGTCGATGGCCTCCTGCAGGTTCATGCCGGCATGGACGTGGCGCAGGAAGAGCTGGGTGGCCCACTGGTCCTGCTGGTCGCCACCAGGGGTGCCGAGCCCCATGTAGGGCTCGCCGTCGCGGAGCACCAGGCCGGGGCTCAGCGTCGAGCGCGGACGTTTGCCCGGCACCAGCGCGGAGGCCGACGACGGGTCGAGCAGGAACATCTGGCCGCGCGTGCCGAGCGGGAAGCCGAGCGCCGGGATGACCGGCGAGGAATGCAGCCAGCCGCCGGACGGCGTCGCCGAGACCATGTTGCCGTCCTTGTCGATGATGTCGAAATGGACCGTGTCGCCCTTGGTCTCGCCCATCTTGCCGACGGTGGGTTCGCCAGCGCCGAGGCTGCCGCGCGGCCCCTGGCGCGTGGCGGCGCTGGCATAGTCGATGACGGAACGCTCGTAGCCCTCGATCTTGCCGGGGATGAAGTCGTGCGAGGCGGTCGTCTGGATGAGGTTGCGGCGCCGCGCGTTGTAGTCTCGCGACAGCAGGGCCTCCATGGGCACTTCGACGAAGTCCGGATCGCCGTAGAACGTATCGCGGTCGGCGTAGGCGAGCTTGGCGCACTCGGTGACGATGTGCACCCACTCGGGAGAGGTGGGGCTCATGCCGTCGAGCGCGAAGCCGTGCACCAGCGAGAGCTGTTGCAGCATGGACGGGCCCTGGCTCCAGGCGCCGCATTTCAGCACGTCATAGCGGCCATACTTGAAGCTGAGGGGGGCCTCGACCTTCGCCTGCCAGCGGGCCATGTCGTCGGCGGTGAGCAGGCCCTTGTGCGGACGTCCCGAGACGTCCATGACCTCTTCGGTGCGGCAGAATGCGTCGACCGCCTCCGCGACGAAGCCGCGGTACCAGGCGTCGCGCGCCGCCTCGATCTGCTTCTCGCGATTGCCGCCGGCGGCCTGGGCGGCGGCCAGGACGCGCGCGTAGGTTTCCGCGAGTGCGGGATTGGTATGGATGGTGCCGGTGACCGCCGGCTTGCCACCCGGCATGAAGACGGCGGCGGAGGTCTTCCAATGCCTGGTGAAGAGCTCCTGGACGGTCTCGATCGTCTCGGTCATGCGCGGCACCACGGGATAGCCGCGTCCTGCGAGGGCGATGGCCGGAGACAGCACATCGGCCAGGGGCATGGTGCCATAGTCGCGCAGCAGCACCATCCAGGCGTCGAAGGCGCCCGGGACGCAGGCCGGCAGCAGGCCGGTGCCGGGAATCATATCGAGATCGAGCTCACGGAACTTCTCTATCGACGCGGCGGCGGGGGCGACGCCCTGGCCGCAGATCACCTCCGGCTTGCCGCGACGCACGTCGAAGACCATCACCGGCGCCTCGCCGAGCGGACCATTGAGGTGCGGCTCGACCACCTGCAGCGCAAACCCGGTCGCGACGGCGGCGTCGAAGGCGTTGCCACCCTTCTCCAGCGTCGCCATGCCGATGGCCGAGGCGATCCAGTGCGTCGAGGTGACGACACCGAAGGTGCCAAGAATCTCGGGGCGCGTAGTGAATCCGGCCATGAAAGGACACTCCCTCGGGGTTGGCGGCACCGTCTGTGCGGCTCCAGCCATCTAGTATCGGCAAACCGGCGCGCGCGCCATGCCCGATCGCTGTCGCAAGCTGCGAATGGTACGGACCAAGCCATGTTAAGACGGAGGCCGATGGACTTGCAAACGGGCCGTCACTCATTGCATGGTGGCGGCCATTCCTTCGACTTTGGTCGGGGGCAGCTGGAAGCGCGATACGGACGCCAGGGAGGGCCGACGAATGCGAGAGACAACTCGCCTGAAGACGTTGATCGGAGCTGCGATGACCGCGGCCGCATTAGTGGCCTCACCCGTCGTGGCGACGGCCGCCGAAAAGTTCCCGAGCAAGGAGGTCAAGCTGCTCGTCAACTACGGTGCGGGTGGCGCCGTCGACCGCACGGCGCGGTCCATGCAGCGCTTCCTGCCGGACGTGCTCGGCGCGCAGGTGATCGTCGAGAACCATGGCGGCGCCGGTGGCAAGATCGGCCTCAAGAAGTTCCTCGGCGAGCCGCGCGACGGCTACACCGTGCTGACGGCCTTCGCGCCGGCAGTTACCAGTGTCCGCGTCAAGGATCCTGGTCTGTTCAAGATCGAGGACCTCATCATCATCAACGTGCAGTGGGTCGATCCGGCCATCCTCTACGTGCACAAGGATACGGGCTGGAAGACGCTGGACGACATGATCAAGGCCGTGAAGGCCGCGCCGGACAAGTATGCCATGGCGGTGCCCGGCCGCGGCTCGATCGGCGAGGTGCTGACCGTCGAGCTGTTCAAGGCGCTGGGGCTCAAGGTGAAGATGGTGCCCTACAAGAGCGGCGGCGCCGCGCGCGCCGCGCTGCTCGGCGGGCATGCGCAGATCCTGGCCTCCGGCGCGGAAGGCGCAGTGGCGGCCCGCGACAAGGTGAACGTACTCGGGGCCTTCTGGAAGGACGGCAAGATCGCCGGCTGGCCCGAGTTGCCGACGATCAATGCCCAGCTCAAGAAGTACGGCGTCACCGCGCCGGAAGGCGGCGCCTACCGCTTCCATGCCGTCCACCGCGAAGTGAAGGAGAAGTACCCGGAGCGCTTCGCCAAGCTGGTCGAGGCCTTCAAGAAGGCGACCGAGGGCAAGCCGTTCCGCGAGTTCGCCGCCAAGACCAAGGTGGGCGACGATTGGCTCGGCCCGGAGAAGTCCACGGCCCTGATCCGGGAGGTCGATGCCCGGTTCGCCAAGATCCTGTCGAAGTCGAAATAGGCATTGGCAGCCCTGGCGGGACACAAGCTCTCGCCAGGACTCACATCCCTCATGGCGAAGTGAAGCTCAATGCAGCGTAACACGAAGCTCGACGAGTTTCTGGCGCCGGTCGCATTCGTGGCCGGCGCAATCGCCTGGGGCTATCATCACTATCACGCGACGTTGACCGACCCGAAGCAAGGGCCCGATGGGGTGACGCTCGTCGGACCTCTCCTGCTCGCCCTGGCGTTAGCCGGCCTGTGGACGCTCGCTACCGCGTGGCGCGCCTGGCGCAAGCCGGCTGGCGACGCGACGGAGACCACGAGCTGGCAGGGTGTCGCATTGATGCTGTCGCTGCCCGTGCTGGCCGTGGCCATCACGTATGGTGGCTTCATCGTGCCGCTCATCGTGTATGCGACGCTGCTGGGGCCGCTCCTGGGGCTGCGGAGCTTCTTCATCATGATCCTGCTCGCCGTGCTGACGGCCGTCATCGTCTGGGGTGTGTTCGTGCATGTCTTCGGCGTACCGGTTCCACTCTGGCCGGCGCGGAGCTGGTCATGATCGACTGGGGATCGCTCGCCAAGGGCTTGTTGCTCCTCGCGGACTGGCAGATTCCGCTGGTGGTGGCGGCCGGCATGCTGTTCGGCCTCATCGTTGGCGTGATTCCCGGCATGACTTCGGCGCTGGGGCTGGCGATCGTGCTGCCGCTGACCTTCAAGATGGACCCGTTTCCGGCGCTGATGCTGCTGACGTCCGTCTATACGGGTGCGCTGACGGGTGGCGGCATCCTCGCGATTCTCATCAATACGCCGGGCACGCCCGGGGCTGTCGCCACGACGTTCGACGGCTATCCGATGGCGCGCAAAGGGCTGCACAACGAGGCGCTCGGAATCCAGATCACGGCGTCCGTGATCGGCGGCCTCATCGGCTATCTCGTGCTGCTGCTGTTCATTCAGCCGATGGTCTGGCTGGCTTTGCAGTTCGGCCCCTCGGAAATGCTGTTCCTGACCATCCTGGTGCTGGTGATCGTCGGAGTGCTCGAAGGCAAGTATCTCTCCCGCGCGCTCTTCGCCGGGCTCTTGGGGTTGATGCTGGCGACGATCGGCACGAGCACCGCGACCGGCGAGGCCCGCGGCACGTTCGGCATCGACGCGCTGGAGGATGGCCTGCCGCTGGTGCTCTGCATCATCGGCATGTTCGCCATTCCCGAGCTCATCCAGCTCGTTTCGCGCCGTTCCATTTCCGAGGCAGACCTCGAGCGTGCGCACGACTTCGGCAAACTCGCCGCTGGCGTCGGCACGACGTTCGCCGCCTGGAGGACATGGCTCAGGGGGAGCTTCCTCGGCGTCGGAATCGGGCTGCTGCCGGCAGCAGGTGCGACGCTGGCCTCGCTGTTGAGCTACGCCATGGCCAAGAGGCGGGCGCGGCCCGAGCAGAAGTTCGGCGAGGGGGAGCCCGAGGGCGTCGTCGCCGCGGAATCCGCCAACAACGCCACCGAAGGCGGCGCCATGGGCATCCTGCTGGCACTCGGCATTCCCGGCAGCGCCTCCACGGCGGTGATCCTCGGCGGCTTCATGCTGCACGGGCTGGTGCCGGGCGCCCGCCTGCTGCGCGACAACGGTCCTTTCGTCTACGCACTCGTCGTGGGCAACATCTTCCAGATGCTGGTGCTCGGCTTCTTCACGCTGCTGGTCGCCTACTACGTCGCCCGTGTCGTGCTGGTGCCGTCGCGGGCGCTCGTGCCCATTCTCATCGTGGTGATGACGCTCGGGGCCTTCAGCTTCCGCAACCAGGTGTTCGATGTCTACGTGCTCTACGCCTTCGGCCTGCTCGGCTGGCTCATGCGCCGTTATCAGTTCCCGCTGGTGAGCCTGATGATCGGCCTCTTCCTCGGCCGGCAACTCGACGAGGAGTTCGTGCGGTTCCGGACGCTGTTCGTCGACAATCCCGCCGCCTTGCTGGAGCG
>JAGRKR010000064.1 GCA_020442225.1 Hyphomicrobiaceae bacterium
CGGTCATAGACCTGCAGCATGAAGAGAGGGCCGGCGAGCATCAGCACGTTGATGACCATGCTGAATAAGAACGTGGCGCCGATGGCGCGTCGGCTGGCGAGGAAGGCGCCGGTCAGCTCCGACCGGCCGTGAGCCTCGCGCTTGGCAGTGGCGCTCTCCTGCGCGGGATTGGCGGCCGCGCGCGCCGTCTCGAGCTCGGCGAGCTGACGGCGGACACTGGCAGGAAGGTGCGGAAACGGCGCCGAATCGGACGCCGCGACGGCCGACCCGTCCGGAACAGCGGAGAGGGGTGCTGTCGCTGGGGGGCGGGAGCTCTCCGCGCGGCGGAGCTCCGGCATTGTTCGACGTTGGAGACGCAACACGCGCGGGTACTCCGGCTGACATTCGTCCTGGCGCCGACGAGGCGCCGCCGCCGGGCAGGCAAGCGGCCCCGTCCGACACGACACGGAGCCCATTCAAGCCGAATACGGTGAGAATTTGCTTAAGCGCTGGCCGCCGCCGGCGGTGGCGCTGGGGCGTGGGGCGAGGATCTGATATCGTTAAACCAAAGTTAGACGTTCCGCGGCTATTATGGCGTCAAAGTTCATGCTTTTTTGCAAGGAGAGTACAATGCGCTTGAAGGGGCTTATCGTCGGGCTGGCCGCGCTCTTCGCGGGCCTGCTTATGGCGTCGGAGCCGGCCAGCGCCGGTGGCTGCTGCCGCGAGACGGCGGCTCGCGCGCCCGTGGTCGTGCATCACAAGATCTATTATCCGCGCTATCGCCACGTGTACCACGTGGACCCCTACTCCTATTACTACAGCCCGCGGGGCTACTATCCCTACCGGGGCTCCAGCTACTGGCGGCCGCTGCGTGTCGTGCGCAAGGGCTGGCGCAAGCGCTACAATTTCCGCCATTGCTACCGCTACGGGCCGTCCTGGGGCCAGGCGCGGAAGTGGCGCAGCAAGCATCGCCGCCACCACGTGCATGGCTGCCATCCGCGTCGCCATCATTTCTGGCACTACTGAGCACTCTAGGCCAAGGCGTCGGGCGGTCCGGTCCGGCGCCATTGGTGCCACAATCGTCGTGTAGCCAGTGCAAATCGGCCGCCGAGCCGGCTCATGTCGGGCTCGCGCAGCCCTGAGGGACTCCCGTGTGCATCTGGGCATGCCGGCGTTTCGGCATGCCGCATAGGAAAAGCGCTCATGATCATGAAAATTGCCAGACCCTTGATGATCCTGACCCTGCTGCTCGGCATCGTCGCCTCGAGCGTCCAGCCGGCCGAGGCGCACCGGCGGGGCAACGGTGTTGCGGCCGGTGTCGCCGCGGGCCTGATCACACTCGGCATCCTCGGAGCGTATGCGCACGATCGGCGCTACGGCCCCCCGCCAGGCTACTCCGGCGCCTGTTACAAGGGCCCCCGGGAATGCGGCTGGGTCGGAGCGCGTTGCTGGATCAACCGCTACGGCGACGAGGTCTGCAACCGCGGCCACTATCGCTGTTGGCGCAAGACCTATTGCGATTGACGGACGCGCCGCTGCAGCCTCGCGGCGGCTTCCGCGCGGGGCCGGAGACGGCTACACTCATTGGGCGGCCGGCCTGAGCCGGCTGCCTCTGCGTGCGGAGCGATGCACGCGATGGCGGACCGGAGAGGTGCCATGAGCGACCTGCCCCCACACATCCGCTTTCTGGCCATGCACGCCGCGTTCGGCATCGGTCTTGGCGTGGCCATCGCCGCGCTGCTCATTCTGACCAATGCCGTGGGATTGCGGACCCTGCTGATCGAGAGCGAATCGCCGCTTCCGGCCATCGTGCTGCTGGCGGGCGGCTTCGCCATCACCTTCGGCTCCCTGTCCATGGGCGCCGCGATCATGATGCTTGGGCGCGAGGCGTCGCCGGACGACGACACGCCCTCGCGCGGGCACGCGGTGCTGCAGGACGAGGCGCTCAAGCTGGCGGTCGTGCCAGCACGTGCAGCGCGACGGCCGCGGCATTCGACACGTTGAGGCTCGACAGAGCTCCGCTGGTGCGGATGCGGCACAGCCGGTCGGCGGTTTCCCTCGTGAGCTGGCGCAGGCCGCGTCCTTCGGCCCCGAGGATCAGCGCCGTCGGACGGTCGTTCGGCTCGTCCTCGATGAGCGCCGTGGCCTCGCCGTCGAGACCGACGGTTTTGACGCCCATGTCTTTCAATTCATCGAGCGCGCGGGAGAGATTGACGACGAGCGCGATCGGTACCAGCTCCAGCGCCCCGGAGGCGGCCTTCGCCAGCGTGCCGTCGAGGGGTGGGCTGTGGCGCCGCGTCATGATCAGGCCACTCGCACCGAACACGGCGGCGGTCCTCAGGATCGCACCGACGTTGTGGGGGTCGGTCACCTGATCGAGCACGATCAGCGGCCGTCCGGGCGTGGTCAGGCGGGCGACCTCGGCGAGCGTCGGCTCGTTCAGCGGCTCCGTCTCGAGGTAGGCGCCCTGATGCACGGTATCGGCGCCGAGCATGCGATCGAGATCCTTGGGGCGCGCGGGCTCTGGCGCGATGGCACGCTCCGACAGCACCTTGGCGAGCCGGCGAGCGGCGTTCTCGGTCAGCAGCAGCCTGTGCACGATGCGGGCGGGATTGGCGAGGGCGGCCTCTACCGGATGGACGCCGTAAAGGCGGACCCGGCCTTCCGGCAGCGGCGTGACGCGTCGCGGGGCGGGCGCGCCGGAGGGGGCGGTTGGGGGCGTCGGACGGGACATGGACTCGCTCTCGAGGTTGGGGCGCTGGGCGGCACATCGGCCGCCGGGCCGCGCTTGCGGGGATGTACGCGCTTTTGAGGTTGACATCCAGGGGCGTCGTCATCATAAACGGGCAATGATTGCCCTGCTGGTTTCGGCGGGGCGATTTCGTTTGTGCTGTTCGATGAAGCTCGGATCCGATGCGCGCGCAAGCCGCTCGATTCAGGCGCGGACGGAGGGGTGCCCGAGTGGCTAAAGGGGACGGACTGTAAATCCGTTGGCTACGCCTACGTTGGTTCGAATCCAACCCCCTCCACCAGCACAAGCGTAAGAGACTGCGGGTGTAGCTCAATGGTAGAGCAACAGCCTTCCAAGCTGATGACGAGGGTTCGATTCCCTTCACCCGCTCCATGAAATCGGAGCTCTACCCCTCAGTCCGTCGACGACGGCACACCGTGTCGTGGTCCACGAGGCAGGGCCAACCGCAACTGACCATCAGGGACAGGCTATGGCGAAGGCGAAATTCGAGCGGACGAAGCCGCACTGCAACATTGGCACGATCGGGCACGTTGATCACGGCAAGACGTCCTTGACGGCGGCGATCACGAAGGTCTTGGCGGAGACGGGCGGCGCGACGTTCACGGCGTACGATCAGATCGACAAGGCTCCCGAGGAGCGGGAGCGCGGGATCACGATTTCGACGGCGCACGTCGAGTATGAGACTGAGAAGCGCCATTACGCGCACGTGGACTGCCCGGGTCATGCGGACTACGTGAAGAACATGATCAC
>JAGRKR010000065.1 GCA_020442225.1 Hyphomicrobiaceae bacterium
TTCGCCGAGGACTACCACCAGCAGTACCTCGCCAAGGTCCCTCACGGCTATTGCGGACTCGGCGGCACGGGCGTGGCCTGCCCGACCGGCGCGGGGCCGGCAAGCACCCGCTGAACCGCAAACCGCCCCATGCGATCGTCTGGCGCCGTCGCGCCTGCGGCGCGGTGGCGACAGATGGCGGGTGCTACCTCAGGCTCTCGAGGTACGTGAGGATATTGCCGATCTCCTCGGGCGTGAACGTGAACTGTGGCATGCCCGGATGCCCCGTCACGATCCCCTCTGCCAGGGCCTCCGCGAGGTTCGCGGGCGGATAGCGCTTGGCGATGACACGAAACGGCACCGCCGCCGGAAGCTTGCTCGCCCCCTGCCGCCCGACGGCGTGGCAGTTGGCACAGTTCGCGGTCAGCAGGTCGCGTCCCTTGCTCCCGGGCGACTGCGCACGCGCCAGCGTCGCTGACGCCACAAGCGCCACGACCACCAGAGCGGTGGTTTTCACGATACGTGTCATTTGGACGGTCATGCCTGCTTCGCCTTCGGCCCGCACCAATTCCGGTAACGCTACACGCTTGCCACACGGACGGTCTTGACGCCGGTCAAGCGTGGCGCCTCAACGCCGCCCAGTGAGCACGCGCACGAGAATGCGGCCGATGTTCGAGGCGAACGAGCGCATCAGCGATTTGGTGAAAGCCTCGCCGACCGATTGTCGCTTGCCGCCACCGCCGGTGATCATGTCGCTGAGGATGCTTCCCGGACCCGACTTCTTCTCCTCCTCGGCCTTGGTGGCTTCCTCCTCGGCCTTCTGTGCCGCCTCGGCCTCCTTGGCGCGCTTCTCGAGGATCTCGGCGGCGGATTCCCGCTCGATGCGGTCCTCGTACTTGCCGAAGATCGGGCTCGACTGGATGAGCTGACGGCGCTCTTCCGGCGTCACCGGGCCGAGACGCGAGCACGGCGGGCGGATCAGCGTGCGCTGGACCATCGACGGCTCGCCCTTGTTCTCCAGCAGCGAGACGAGCGCCTCGCCGACGCCGAGCTCCATGATCGCGCGCTCGGTATCGATGTCGGGGTTGGGCCGGAAGGTCGAGGCCGCCGCGCGCACCGCCTTCTGCTCGCGCGGCGTATAGGCGCGCAGGGCGTGCTGGATGCGATTGCCGAGCTGGGCGGACACCGTGTCCGGCACGTCGAGTGGGTTCTGCGTCACGTAGTAGACGCCGACGCCCTTCGAACGGATGAGGCGCGTGACGCGCTCGATCTCGTCCAGCAGCGCCTTGGGCGCCTGATCGAACAGGAGATGCGCCTCGTCGAAGAAGAACACGAGGTTGGGCTTCTCGGGATCGCCCACCTCGGGCAGCTTCTCGAAAAGCTGAGAGAGCATCCAGAGCAGGAAGGTCGAATAGAGCCGCGGCGTCTTCATGAGCTTTTCGGCCGCGAGCACGTTGATGTAGCCTCGACCGTCCGTCGCCCGCCGCATGAAGTCCTTGATGTCGAGCTCCGGCTCGCCGAAGAACTCGTTGGCGCCCTGCTCCTCCAGCACGAGCAGGCGGCGCTGGATGGCGCCGACCGAGGTCTTTGCCACGTTGCCGTATTGCGTGCGGATCTCGTCCGAGCGCTCGGCGATATTGCCGACCATCGCGCGCAGATCCGGCAGGTCGATGATCTCCAGCCCCTCGTCCCGCGCCACGCGGAAGACGATGTTGAGGATGCCTTCCTGCACCTCGTTGAGCTCCATCAGCCGCGACAGGAGCAGCGCACCCATGGTCGAGACCTTGGCGCGGATGGGATGCCCCTCGGCGCCGTCGGCCGTCACGAGATCCCAGAACACGGTCGGGTTCGCGCCATAGGCATAGTCGGTGAGGCCGACGTCCTTGGCGCGCTTCTCCAGAAAGTCCTTGGTGACGCCGGCCATGGCAATGCCGGAGAGATCCGTCTTCACGTCGGCGCAGAAGACCGGCACGCCGAACCGGGAGAACCCCTCGGCGAGGATCTGCAGCGACACCGTCTTGCCGGTGCCGGTGGCGCCCGTGATGAGACCGTGCCGGTTGGCGAATTTTAGCAGCAAGCGCTCAGGCTTGGTGCTCGCACCGACGAAAACCGAGTTCTGATCGCTCATGTGCGTCCTCTGCCAAAGGCTGGCCTGCCTCTCCCGCCATAGCCGTGCGGGACCCCTACGCCCGAAGCGGTGCAACCGGAGATCGGCTGCCCCTTCCCGACTCGGCACCCTCCGGCACCCTCCTGCTCTTGACACGACCGGCAGTCATTTGCAAACGACGGTTGCCCCTGCCACTTTCCAAAAAACGCTTTCATGGCAGACTGTTGCGTGAGCGTTGCGAAGGCGTCCCGGAAGGAGTTGTGGAAATCGGCCGCAAGCCCCCCCCTTGCGCGCGGCGTCCTAGCCGGGTCGCTTGCCACGAATGCCCCATTCCCCTCGCGGGCGCGAAGGAGTAGCTAAGGGGCAAGACAACGACGCAAGACGCAGAGAGGATGGACGTCGGTCATGAGCGAACGCGAGCTCGCCAAGGATTTCGAGCCTGTGACCCGCGAGGCGTGGCTCGCCATCGTCGCCAAGGCACTGAAGGGCGAGGACTTCGAGAAGCGCCTCGTCTCCCACACGATCGACGGCCTGCGCATCGAGCCGCTTTATACGCGCGATGCCGTCCCGGCGGGCGCGGCGGCCGGACTGCCCGGCGAAGCACCATTCACGCGCGGACGCACCGCGACGCCGCCCGCCGGCGGCTGGGACATCCGCCAGCTCCACGTCGAGACGGAGGCCCGCCGGCTGGCCGAGGCCGTCATCGCGGACCTCGAAGGCGGCGTGACCTCGCTGTCGCTGCGGCTCGAGGCTCCCGGCCAGATCGGCCTGCCGCCGCGCGCGCCGGATCTCGCCGAAGCGCTGGCGTCCGTCGATCTCGCGATCTGCCCGATCGCGCTCGAGCCGGGCGACATCTACCCGGACGGTGCCGGGCTGCTGCTCGGGCTCTGGGGCGAGCGCAAGATCGCCGCGACGGACCGCAAGGGCGCCTTCAACGCCGATCCGCTCGGCACGCTCGCCGCCACCGGCGC
>JAGRKR010000661.1 GCA_020442225.1 Hyphomicrobiaceae bacterium
TCATCTGGGACACCGACGGCAACTTCAGCCAGAGCATCTTCCGCCACATCTACGTCAAGGGCGCCACCGCCGCGCTGATCGTCGGCGACGTGACGCGCCAGCAGACGCTCGAAAGCATGGTCTCGCTCGCCGACGCGTTCGGCGAGGCGTTGCCGGGCCGCCCCCTCCACTTCGCCCTCAACAAGGTCGATCTCCTCGAGGAAAAGGAGCCCCTCGCCCTGCCGCGCCGACTAGCCGACACTCCCCTCCCGCTCATCCAGACGAGCGCCAAGCTCGGGGCGAACGTACGCCATGCCTTCAATGAAACCACAGCCGCCATCGTCCGCCGCGGCCTCTGACCCCGGCTCGCCCGAGGGCTCGCGCATCGCGGGCGCCGTCGCGGCGCTGGCCGGGCGCGCCGTGCTCGGGCTCGTCTGGCTCGATGCGGCTCTCAACGTCGAAAGCGGTCTCGGCGATCTCGTCGGCCGCCTCACCCCGGGACGCCCCGTCGGTGAGCTGATCCTGCCGCTGCTCGGCTGCGAAGACTCCATCATGGCACTCCGCCGGCGCCCCGACAGCGTGCTGGAGATGCCGAACGTCGCCGTCCGCATCGACGATGGCGAGCCGCCGCGCCTCAACATCACAGTGCATTGGCTGGCGCGGGAGCAGCGCTATCTCGTCGTCATGATGCGCGCGATCGATCAGGGCGCCCTCGAGATGGAGCTCATCCGCTCGGAGCGGGCCCGTCGCCTGGCGGAGGCGGACTTGCTGGCGAAGTCGCACGAGCTCAAGCGGGCCAACGGCGAGCTCGCACGCGCCAATGCCGACCTCGAGCAGTTCGCCTACGTCATCTCCCACGATCTCAGTGCACCGCTGCGGGCCATCCGGCTCGTCGCCGGCGATCTCGAGCGCACGCTCGGCGAGAACGCCGGCGCCACGGCGGCGCTTGCACAGGTCGGCGTGCTGCGGCAGCAGTCGGAGCGGATGCGGACCATGTTGACCGGCCTTCTGGCCTACTCCCGTATCGGCCGCAAAGCGGACCTTGTCGAGACCGTCGACGTCGGCGCGCTGATCGAAGAGATCGTCCGCTCGCTCGCCGCACCGCCGGAACTTCGTGTCGTCGCCACCGACCCGTTCCCGATCCTGCAGACCGTCCGCGCCCCACTCGACCTGGTGCTGCGCAACCTCATCGACAATGCCATCTGCCATCATGATCGTCGCCATGGCAGCGTCCACATTTCCGCTCAGCCACACGATGCCCACGTCGTGCTCGTGGTTGCGGACGATGGGCCGGGCATTCCTGTCGACGCTCACCGCGCCATCTTCGAGCCGTTCGTGAAGCTCGACGACGAGGCTCACCCCGAGGGGGCCGGCATCGGCCTCGCACTCGTCGCCAGGACGCTGTCGCTGATCGGCGGCAGGATCAGCGTCGAATCCGACCCTGCCAGATCGCGGGGCACGCGAATGGTCGTGATCTGGCCCCGCGAGCTGCGGGATGGCCGCGCCCCAGACTGACGGGCGACCACCCTGAGACAAGCACAACCTGAACGAGAATAACTGTGGACTGCAGGGCAAATCACAATCTAAGATAGATTCGCGCCATACCAGCGAGTAAGCGCAGCATCAGCTCCCTCCCGGGCACGGCGGGGATGCGCGCGTGGATGGCATGTGGTCCCGTCAGCATCAGCCAATGCGTAGAGCGGCTGCCGACGTTCGATGCAAGTGTCGGCCGT
>JAGRKR010000662.1:0-2680 GCA_020442225.1 Hyphomicrobiaceae bacterium
ACATGGTCGCCCGTCGAAAGGTACGACAGGAGCGGCGCAGCGACCGCCGTCAGTCCCGACTGGCAGAGACGCGTGCGGTAGCCACCCTCGAGCGCGGCAACCGCCTCCTCGAAGGCATACGTGCCGGGCGTGCCGTGGATGCCGTAGGTCAGGCCGTCGCCGGGCGGGATGTCACGCCGCGCGCGGTAGTCGGCGAGCGAGGAAGCGATGATCGTGGAGGCATGATAGACGGGCGGATTGACGATGCCGTGGTTGTCCTTGGGGCGGCGACCGGCAACGATGGCCTTGGTGGCATCCTTCATCTGCTGTGTCCTCGGCTGGGCGTCGCTCGTCCTGACCGAGCGCGCGGGGGGGTAAACAGGGGCTCTGCCGGGGCGCGGTCAGCCTCCGGCGATTTGCGGCAGCACGTGCACCTCGCTCTCGGCGCCGACCGGCTCGAGCCAGGCATCCTGGTAGATCTGTCCGTCGATGGCGACGGCGAGGCCGTCCTCGAGATGCGGCGCAAGGGCGGGGAAGCGCTCACCGAGCTTGCGGAAGAGGGCGCGCACGTTGTGGGCGTCGACGTCGAGCTCGCTGGTGCCGCCGGTATACTGGCGCAGGTTGCCGACGAGGACGACGTGCGCCATAGCGGTCAGCTTTCCCGGCTGCCCGCCGCGCGCGCCTTCAGGGCCTTGAGCACCTTGGGCGGCGACATCGGCAACTCCGTGAAGCGGATGCCCGTGGCGTTCTCGATCGCGTTGGCGATGGCGGCCATGGGCGGCACGATGGGCGTTTCGCCGATGCCGCGCACGCCGAAGGGATGGCGCGGGTTCGGCACCTCGACGATGACCGTGTCGATCATCGGCAGGTCCGAGGCGACGGGGATGCGGTAGTCGAGGAACCCTGCGTTCTGCAGCTTGCCGTCGGCGCCGTAGACGTACTCCTCGTTGAGCGCCCAGCCGATGCCCTGCACGGCGCCGCCCTGGAACTGGCCCTCGACGTAGCTCGGATGGATAGCGCGGCCGGCATCCTGGACGACCGTGTAGCGGGTGATCCAGATGCGGCCCGTCTCCGGATCGACCTCGACATCCGCGACGTGGGTGCCGAAACTCGGCGCGGCCCCCTGGGCGTTGAGCCTGGCGAGCCCGACGATGGGGCCGCCGGTCTTGCCGGCCGATTTGGCGAGCGCTGCGAACGACAGCGGCTCGAACTTGCCGGCGTTGTCTCCCGCGGGGCGCGCTTCACCGTCCTCCCAGACGACGGCGTCCGCCGCGATCTCCCATAGCCTGGCAGCGCGGGCGCACATCTCTCGCGTCACCTGCTGGGCGGCTTCGACGGTCGCCATGCCGCTGGCGAACGTGGAGCGGCTGCCGCCGGTCAGGAAGTTGAAGCCGAGTGAGGCGGTGTCGCCCATGACTGTGCGAATGCGCTCGTAGTCGATGCCGAGCTTCTCGGCGGCCATCATGGCGAGCGAGGCTCTGAGGCCGCCGATGTCCGGCGTGCCATAGGTGAGCGTCACCGTGCCGTCCTCGTTGACGGCGATCTGCACCGTCGTCTCGCCGCCGATGTTGAACCAGAAGCCGGAGGCGACGCCGCGCCCCTGGTTCTTGCCGAGTGGTGCGCTGTAGTGGGGATGGCTCTTCGCGGCCTCCAGGGTCTCGACGAGGCCGATCGGTCCGAACTTCGGGCCGTAGGCCGCCTTGGTGCCTTCCCTGGCCGCGTTCTTCAGCCGGAAGGCGACGGGGTCGAGCTTGAGCGTCTTGGCGACCTCGTCGATGACGCTCTCGACGGCGTACTCCGAGATAGGGCCGCCGGGCGCGCGGTAGGCGGCGACCTTCGGGCGGTTGGTGACGATATCCCAGCCGACGACCTTCACGTTCTCGAGGTCGTAGGGCGCGAAGGCGCACATGGCGCCGGGCTGCACGGGGCTGCCCTGGAAAGCGCCGGCCTGATACTTGAGCTCGCCTTCAGCGGCGGTGATGCGTCCGTCCTTCGTGGCACCGATCTTGATGCGCATGCGCGCGCCCGAGGTCGGGCCGGTGGCGCGGAAGACCTCATCACGCGACATCACCAGCCGCACCGGCCGGCCGGCCTTGCGCGACAGGGCGAGCGCTACCGGCTCGAGATAGACCACCGTCTTGCCGCCGAAGCCGCCGCCGATCTCGGAGGCGGTGACGCGGATCCGCGACGTTTCCATGCCGAGCAGCCGGGCGCAATGGGCGCGCACGATCCAATGCCCCTGGGTCGTCACCCAGAGATCGGCCTGTCCGTCCTCCGACACGCTGGCGACGCAGGCGTGCGGCTCGATGTAGCCCTGATGGACGGGCTTGGTGTCGAACGTGCGCTCGATGACGACATCGGCCGCGGCAAAGCCCGCCGCAACGTCGCCGAGTGCGAACTCGACGCGCTTGGCCACATTCGACGGTCTCGCAGGCTTTGGCTCGACGCCGGCCGTGATCATGTCCTCGTGCAGGAGCGGGGCGTCCGGCCTCATCGCGTCCTCGACCTCGATGACGTGCGCCAGCACCTCGTAGTCGACCTTGATGAGCTTCAACGCCTGGCGCGCGATCGCCGGGCTGGTGGCGGCGACGGCGGCGACCGCATGGCCCTCGTAAAGCACCTTCTCGCGGGCCATGACGTTGCGCACGATGTCGCGATAGTTGACCAGCATCTCGCCGGCCGGCACGAACTCGGACTCCTG
>JAGRKR010000662.1:2765-3118 GCA_020442225.1 Hyphomicrobiaceae bacterium
TGCGGATGCGGGCTGCGCAGGACGCGCCCGGTCAGCATGCCGGGCAGGCGCAGGTCAGCGCCGAACCGGGCCCGCCCCGTCACCTTGTCCACGCCGTCGGGGCGCAAGGGGCGCGTGCCGACGTACTTGTGCGAACCCGCTCCGCCGTCCTTCACGCGCTCCTGCATGATCTAGCTCCCTCGCATCTCCGCCGCCACGTCGAGAACGGCCCGCACGATCTTGTCGTAGCCCGTGCACCGGCAGAGATTGCCGGCAAGCCAGTAGCGCACTTCGGTCTCGGTCGGGTCGGGGTTCTTCTCGAGCAGCGCCTTGGTGGCGACGATGAAGCCCGGCGTGCAGATGCCGCACTGCAG
>JAGRKR010000663.1:0-992 GCA_020442225.1 Hyphomicrobiaceae bacterium
ACACGGTGCGCACCGAATTCGGTTGTGCGGTCCTGATGGTCAGTCACGACTTGCATGTGGTGATGGCGGCCAGTGATCGAGTGGTGTGCCTGAACGGCCACGTCTGCTGTGCCGGCGCACCCGAACATGTCGCCTCGGCACCGGAATACCAAGCGCTCTTCGGAGAGGGAACGCAGGGCGCGCTTGCCCTCTACCGGCACCATCATGATCACGACGGCGAACCGACCTGCGAGGCGGTGGATTGATGCTCGATGACTTCATGGTGCGTGCCGGCCTGGCCGGGCTCGGCGTCGCGATCGCCGCCGCGCCGCTCGGCTGCTTCGTCGTCTGGCGCAAGATGGCCTATTTCGGCGATGCAACCGCCCACGCCGCAATCCTCGGCGTGGCGATTTCGTTGGCCCTGTCGACCTCGATTTTCGCCGGCGTTCTTGTGATATCGCTTCTGATGGCACTCGCGGTCGCGACACTCAGCGAGCGCAGATATGCCATGGACACGCTGCTCGGCGTACTTGCCCATTCGGCTCTCGCCTTCGGTCTTGTCGCAGTGTCATTCCTGCATGGTATCCGCATCGACCTGATGGCCTATCTGTTCGGCGACATCCTGGCCGTGACGCGCGGCGACCTGGCCATCATCTGGGGCGGTGCGGCTCTGGTGCTATTGCTGATCGGTTTTCGCTGGTCGGCGCTGCTGACGGCAACGCTTGATCCAGACCTCGCCCATGCTGACGGTATCGATCCGCGGCGTGAACAACTGGTGCTCATTCTGTCGCTGGCGGTCGTCGTCGCCGTTGCGATCAAGGTTGTCGGCGTGCTGCTCATCGCGGCCATGCTCATCGTGCCGGCGGCGACGGCGCGGCACTTGAGCGCCACGCCGGAGGCCATGGCCGTTGTCGCGGCGATCGTCGGCGGCAGCGCGGTGATCGGCGGCTTGCAGGCGGCTTACCAGCTCGACACGCCGACCGGTCCGACCATCGTTTGCGTGGCGGCGATCA
>JAGRKR010000663.1:1047-4087 GCA_020442225.1 Hyphomicrobiaceae bacterium
TGATCCGCCGATTGCCCGCCTTCCGCCGGCGCGCTATGCAAACGGGCCAAGAGCAACAAGAAGACGGGGACAGTTCTCATGCGTGCGACGCACGTCACGGCGCCGGGCGAATACAAGCTCATCGACATTCCGAAGGCCGTTGCCGGGCCGGGCGAAGCCCTGATCCGCACCACGCAGGTCTCGCTCTGCGGCAGCGACTACCACACGGTCCGCTGCCTCGAGGCGCATGACTATCCGCTCGCGCCGGGCATGAGCGGACACGAGGTCGTCGGCGTGGTCGAGGAGCTCCACGGCGACGGCGGCGGCATCAAGGTCGGCGACACGGTGCTGGCGCTGGTCAGCGGCAATCGCGGCATGGCCGAGTATTCCGCCCTGTCGATCGGCAACATGCTGCCGCTCGCCAACAGCAACCGGCCGACGGAGCAGCTCCTGCAGGCGCAGCAGCTCGGCACCGTCTTCTATGCCTGCAAGCACCTGCCGGCGAGCGTCGTCGCCAAGCGCGTCGTCGTCATCGGGCAGGGCTCGGCCGGCCTGTGGTTCAACTACGTTCTGCGCCGCTTCGGCGCGCGCGAGGTGATCGCCATCGACCTGCAGGCGCACCGTCTGGCGCTGTCGAAGGACTACGGCGCCACGCACACCATCCACAATCTCGAGATCGACGCCGTGGAAGCGGTGCGCGAACTGACCGGCGGCCAGATGGCCGACGTGGTGGTCGAGGCGGCCGGTGAGATTTCGTCGATCACGCTCGCTGTCGGGCTGGTGAAGCAGCATGGCGCGATCCTCTATTTCGGGATTCCGCGCGCCCACTCCATCGAGTTCCCCTTCGACCAGCTGTTCCGCAAGTTCGCGCTGGTGCGCTCCATCGCGGGCACGCTCAGCGAGGAGAACCACGAGTGCACGCGCATGGCGCTCGACCTGATCGAGCGCGGCGACGCCAAGGCCGCGCCGATGATCACCCATCATTTCCCCTTCGAGCGGGTGGTCGAGGCCTACGACTTCCAGACGACCCGCGACCAGGGCGCGGTCAAGATCGTCGTCGACTTCTAGGGGCGCCTGTCCCGGCCCGCGCGCGGGGTTGGCAAGGCCCCCGCGAAACTGCGAAGCTCACCGTCCGAGCCTGCCCCCGACCCCCACATCGGGGGCGCGACACACGCGCCCGCGAAGGGGACCGATGGCCGCCAGCCCGCCGCACGAGCCGCATGTCGTCCGCCACCCGGCGGCGCGTGCGCTCGTCTATGCGCTGCTGGTGCTGGCCGCGGTGTTCTTCCTGCTGCCGTCCTTCATCGTGGTGACCAACGTCTTCCGCAACGCCGCCGATGTCGCCCAGCACGGCTTCATCGCCCTGCCGCGCTCGTTTTCGTTCGAGCCCTTCATCTCGGCGTGGACGCGGCGCTGCGTCAGCGGCACCTGCGAGGGCGTGGCGCGCAATTTCCTCAATTCGCTGATCATCACCGTGCCCGCGACGCTGATCACCACCGCGCTCGGCCTCGTCAACGGCTACGTGCTCACCAAATGGCGCTTCCGCGGCTCGGATCTCTTCTTCGTCGCGGTGCTGCTCGGCGTCTTCATGCCGTTCCAGACGTCGCTGCTGCCCTGGGCCTGGGTGCTGTCGAACATCGGCCTCTACAACAACGTCTACGGCCTGCTGCTGATCAACTGCGTGCAGGGCATCTCCTTCGCCACCGTCTTCTGCCGCGCCTTCTTCGTCCATGTGCCCGACGATCTGGTGCGCGCGGCGCAGCTCGACGGCGCCGGCTTCTGGCGCATCTTCCTGAAGGTCATGCTGCCGCTGTCGCCGCCGATCCTCATCGTCACGCTGATCTGGCAGTTCACCTTCTTCTGGAACGACTATCTCTACGGCATGGTCTTCACCACCGGCACGCAGCAGCCGATCACGGTCGCGCTCATGGGCGCCGGCCGCGGCAGCCAGAGCGCCGCGGTGCTCATCGGCGCGCTGCCGCCGCTGCTCCTGTTCCTCTTCGGCGGACGCTATTTCACCCGCATCGTCATGCGCGGCGCTGTCGCCGGCATGTGAGCCCGGGTACTGCCGCCGGGGCTGATCGCGGCGGCGCCACAATCGCGTGGGAGAAGGGGAGGCTGAAATCCGCCTCGACAATCGCGGCGCGGCGCCCAACATAGCAGTGCAGCATGCGGCGCCCGTCAGAGCCGCGTGCCCCCGAACGAAGGACCATGCGCGTGGCCGTTTGTCGCGAAATCGCCCTGGCCGGTCTGGTGGCTCTCGCCTTCGGCGCTCCGTCGGAGGTTTTGGCGCAGGCGGCGGAGCCGTCCTTCTGCTCGGACGATCCGCGCTATCCGACGCCCGACGACAAGGATCTCGTCTTCTATCTCCAGCGTTCGCTCGACCCCAACACCGTCGTCTATGCCGTCAACCGGCGGGCCGACGGCTCGGTCGACACCGCCGATCCGGTGCAGGTCTACTGGCGCCGCTATCAGGAGGGCGGCGGGCGCAAGGAGCTCGATTTCCTGCAGCGCAATCTCGCCTTCGGCGTGAACCTCGCGCCGTCGAAGGACAGCCCGGGCGACTACGTCGCCACGCTCAACGCCTATCCGAACATTCCGGTGCTCATCGACGAGACGGACGATGGCGGCTACCGCGCGCTCATGCGCATCTCCGGCCGCCCGGCGCAGCTCGTCTGCGTCTATGTCGAGATGCGCCAGATCGCCGGCTTCCTGCCGCAGGTCATCCACATCGACTTCTACGGCCGCACCCTCGACGGCGGCGACAAGATCGCCGAGAGACGCCCGCCGTAGGGGGAGGGTGGAAGTAACGAGGGGGCGCGGTTCCGCAGCCTTGCGGGGCCGGTCCTTGGACTAGACGGGGTTCGCCGGGCGCCGGGGGACCTTTTCGCTACGAGGAATGCCTTCGCGCATGCCCCAACCCGCAGCTGTCATGGCCGGGCTGTCCCGGCCATGCACGTCTAGGCCGCTTCCAACCGCTCAAGTTCCTGCATGAACTCGAAACGAAGCTGTTCGGCCTCGTCTTCCGGGAGCCATCTGCTCATGTTTGGAAACACGGTCT